>DASQSO010000226.1:0-2440 GCA_035642335.1 Caulobacteraceae bacterium | reverse complement strand
GATCCCATCGATGCTTTAGGGCGGCGACCGCGACGCTAAATCGTCCATGCTCTTGCCAATATCAGGTCCAGTCTGGCCAATGGCCCGATCTTAGGGGCGGTTGATTTGCAGATGTCTCCAGAGGCCAAGGCCCGGCTGGCCGCGCGCTTCTTTCCGGCGATCCGTTATGTCTTCAAGGTCCGCGCGGACTACGCCGCGACCGGCCGCGCGGACCCGCGGCTCCTGGCTGGGATCTTCGTCATCTTCGTGGCCGTCTGGGCGACCTATGCGGGGATTTCCGATGGGCCGGTGGCGATCCACCAGGACATGTCGGAGGCCTATGTCTGGGGGCGCGAGTTCCAGCTGGGGTATAACCAGCATCCGCCGTTCTGGGCCTGGATCGCCGGGGCGTGGTTCACGGTCATGCCCAGGACGACCTGGTCGTTCGACCTTTTGGCCATGCTGAATTCGGCGGTCGGACTGCTCGGCGCCTGGTTCCTGATCGGTGATTTCACCAAGGGCGCCCGGCGCATCGCGGCCACAACGCTGCTGCTGCTGACGCCCTTCTATCTGTTCCTGGGCCTGAAATATAACGCCAATTCGATCTTCCTTTCTCTCTGGCCATGGACGCTGCACGTTTTCATGCGCTCGATCGACGGGCGCAAACTGGGCGACGCGGTGTGGTTCGGCGTGCTGATGGCCGCGGCCATGCTGTCGAAATACTACGCGGTCGTCCTGGGGATGACCTGCCTGCTCGCCGCCTTTCTGCACCCCGATCGCCGGCGCTACTTCACCTCACCGGCGCCCTACGTCGCGCTTGTTGTCGGGCTGGTGCTGTTCTCGCCCCATGTCTGGTGGCTGTTCCAGAACAACTTCCGCTCGGTCCACTACGCCACCGGCCTCAGCGCCAGCCACATCGCCAAGTCCGACTGGCTCGCTCCGGCCCGGTACGCCTTCGGTACGGTGGCCGCCTGCGTCGCCTATCAGGCCGTCGTCCTCGGCCTGATCCTGGCCGTCAGCCGGACCGGGCCGCGCGCCTGGGTCGCCGCCGCCCGCGCGCGCTGGGCCGAGCCGCGCTTCCGGGTGCTTGCGGCGCTGGCGGCCTTGCCGCTGGTGTTTACGGTGATGTTCGGCCTCGCCTTCCGCCTGAAGATCTCATCGAACATGACCATCGGCGTCTTCAGCCTGGCGCCGCTGCTGGCGATCGAGCTGTCCGGGCTTCGCGACGATGCGCGGCTGGCGCGGCGCGCCGTCCAGTTCGCGCTCGCCCTGTCGCTCCTGGCCCTGATCGCCTCGCCGCTGGTGGCCTGGGCTATGATGCGCTTCGACGCCAAGGACCCGCGCCTGGCCCTGCCGCAGATGGAGTTGGCGCGGACGGCGACGGACATCTGGCGCCAGCGCACCGGCCTGCCGCTGACCTACGTGGCCGGCGAGAACCTGCTGCCGGGCGCGGTCGCCTTCTACAGCCCCGACCGGCCGCACAGCTTCATCCACTTCAGCTTTGATCAGGCCCCCTGGGTGACGCCGGCCGATCTGGCGCAGGCCGGCCTGCTGGCCGTGTGCCTGACCAGCGACGCCAAATGCCTGGGCGCCGCGCCAAGGTTTTCCACGCCGCGGACGGTCCAGGTTCCGCTGACCCTGGCGCACCGCTTCTGGGGCATGAGCCGCCCGCCAGTATCATTCATCCTCTTCCTGACGCCGCCGGCCGGCCGGACGATCACGCCCGTGTCTTGAGCGGGCCGCAGTCCGGGCAGGCCGGGTCGGCCCCGACGCGCACGGTGCGGGTCTCGGCGGCGAGGGCGTCGTAGATCAGCAGCCGGCCGGCCAGGCTTTCGCCGGCCTGTATGATCAGCTTGATCGCTTCCAAGGCCATCATCGCGCCGATGACCCCGGCCAGGGCGCCGATGACGCCGACGGTGGCGCAGGTCTCGGCCTCCGGCGGGATCTCCGGCACGAGGCAGCGATAGCAGGGTTTGCCGGCGAACACCCCGACCTGGCCGGTCCAGCGGCCGATGGCGCCGGAGACCAGCGGCTTGGCCTCGGCCAGGCAGGCGGCGTTGACCGCGAACCGCGTGGCGAAGTCGTCGGCGCCATCAAGCACCAGGTCGAACGGGCGCACCATCTCGGCCGCGTTGTCGGCTGTCAGCCAGTCCGCGATGGGCTGGATGACGACATGGCCGTTCAGGCCGGCCAGCCGCTCGGCCGCCGCCTCGACCTTGGCGCGGCCGACATCGGCGCTGGAATAGAGGATCTGCCGCTGCAGGTTGGAGAGCGCCACGGTGTCCGGATCGACCAGCCCGATGCGCCCGATCCCCGCCGCTGCCAGATAGAGCGCCGCCGGAGCGCCCAGGCCGCCGGCGCCGACGATCAGCACTCGTGCGGCCCTCAGCGCCTGCTGGCCAGGGCCGCCGATCTCGCGCAGCACCAGGTGGCGGGCATAGCGATCGACCTCCTCGTCGCT
>DASQSO010000225.1:0-3714 GCA_035642335.1 Caulobacteraceae bacterium | reverse complement strand
GATGAAGATCGGCACCGCATCCACCGCCCCAGTCTCGTTATTGCCCAGCGAGCGATTGTCGTCGAAGCCGACGAAGACCCCGACCACGATGTCGGGGGTGAAGCCGACGAACCAGGCGCTGCGGAAATCGTTGGTGGTCCCGGTCTTGCCTCCCACCGGCCGGCCGAGGATGTGCGCCTGGTAGGCAGTGCCGCGCTGGACTACACCTTCCAGCATCGAGGTGATCTGGTAGGCGGCAATCGGATCCAGCACCTGGGTCCCGCCCGGCTCGATGCGCGGCGATTCGTCGCCGTTGAACGGGGCGTTGCAGCCCGGGCATGGCCGCTGGTCGGCGTTCAGGATCGGATGGCCGTCGCGGTCCTCCACCACCTCGATCAGGTGCGGGGTGATGCGCTTGCCGCCGTTGATGAAGGCGGAATAGGCCGCGGTCAGCCGGAACGGCGTCGTCTCGCCGGCGCCAAGGGCCATCGATAGGTCCGGGTCCATATTGTCCACGACGCCAGCGCGCTTGGCGGTATCGACGATCTTCGGCATGCCCACCTGCATGGCCAGCCTGACGGTCATGGTGTTCAGCGACAGCTCAAGGCCGCGGCGCAGCGGCTGGGCGCCCAGGTAGCCGTGGTGGTAGTTCTCAGGCGACCAGTCCTGGCCGCCGTAGCCCTTCAGCGTGATCGGCCCATCGACCACGATCGAGGCGGGGGTGAAGCCGTTCTCGAGCGCCGTCGCGTAGACGAACGGCTTGAACGCCGAGCCTGGCTGCCGCATCGCCTGAGTGGCGCGGTTGAAGTTGGATAGCGAAAAGCTGTAACCGCCGACCATGGCCAGGGTGCGGCCCGACCAGGGGTCGATCGCCACCAGCGCCCCGTTTACGATCGGCACCTGGCGCAGATTGTAGCGGCCGGGCCCCTCTGGCTCGACGAAGATCAGGTCGCCTTCCTTCAGGCCCTTGCCGGCCTTGGCCCAGGCGACATCGGCGGGGTCGAGATCGCCTTCCGACCCGTCGGCCAGTTTCACCCGCGCCGCGCCGGAAGCCGATTGCACCCGGGCCGGGCGCCAGGCCCTGCGCTCGGCCGGCGCATGGGCTTGCGGGCCGTTCTGCCAGCCATCCGCGACGTCGGCATGGCCCCAGGCGCCGCGCCAGCCGTGCCGGCGGTCATAGGCTTCGAGGCCGGTCATCAGGGCCTGCCGCGCGGCGGTCTGCAGCTTCGGATCGAGGGTGGTGCGCATGTAGTAGCCACCCTCGTTGACCTTGGGCCCGAGGGTCCGGATGGCGCGCTCGCGCACCTCTTCGACGAAATAGTCGGCGTCGTGGTACCTGGTCCGCTCCGGGGCCACCTGGACGGTCAGATCCTCGGCCGTAGCGGCGTTGGCCTGCTGACGGCTCACCCAGCCCAGGTCGGCCATCTGACCGATGATCCAGTTGCGGCGACGGATGGCCGCGGCCTTCTGCTTAACTGGCTGATAGTTGTCTGGCCCCTTGGGTAGGGAGGCGAGATAGGCGCATTGCGCCAGGTCGAGCTCGTTCAGCGACTTGCCGAAATAGTTATAGGCCGCCGCGCCGACGCCGTAGGAGCGGTAGCCCAGCCAGATCTCGTTCAGATAGAGCTCGAGAATCTGTTGTTTGGTCAGGGTCTTTTCGAGCCGCTGGGCGAGGATCGCCTCCTTCAGCTTGCGCCCGAAGGTGGCCTCGTTGGTCAGAAGGACGTTCTTGGCCACCTGCTGGGTAATGGTCGAGCCGCCCTCCAGCCGCCGCCCATGCATGGCGTTGACCACGTCCTTGCCCATCGCGCGCATCATGCCGGCCGGATCGACCCCGCCGTGCTGGAAGAAGTTGCGGTCCTCGGCCGCCAGGAAGGCGTTGATCAGCTGCGGCGGAATCTGGTCGTAGGGCACAAAGATCCGCCGCTCGCGGGAGAATTCCCCGATGAGCGTGCCGTCCCAGGCATAGACGCGCGTGGCCGTCGGCGGCCGGTAGTCGGCCAGCTGCGAGGCGTCCGGCATGTCGTGAAACAGCCACGCGGCGTAGATGGCCAGCGCGAAGCCGGCGACAGCAATCGCGCTCAGCGCGACCACCACCGCCGCGGCGATCCATCGTCCGTGGAAATTCAACGCTGGATGACCTCCGAGAGCGCCCCTCGGCCCACGCTCTAGCGCGTGTCGCGGTCAACGCAAAGGCTCGCTCGCGCCGCGGGCTCGTCGACCGCCGCGGCGCCATCGCGGCCTTTATCGGAGGGCCAGCTGGGTTTCCGGATGGAAGTAGCCGTCGATGGAATCGGCCACCTCGCTCATGAAGCGGTTACGGCTGGCGGCGCTGTTCAGTAGCCGCTCGTCATCGGGGTTGGTGATGAAGCCCATCTCCAGAAGCACCGCCGGCACGTCGGGCGCAAGCAGCACCATGAAGCTGGCGTCGCGGTGGCTGGCATGCGCCTGGGCGCGATCGTCGATATGGCCGAGCAGGTCCTCGGCGAAGGCGGCCGAGCGGTTGCGGGTGGCGCGCTGGGTGAGGTCGAGCAGGATCTGGTTCACCGCCCGGGTCTGGCCGGGCAGATCGACATTGATGAACCAGTTCGAGGAGTCCATCACGCCGCGGGCGGTGCGCTCGGAGCCCTTGTCGGACAGGGTGTACACCGTGGCTCCACGCAGGTCGGGGGTGGGCCCCGAATCCGAGTGCAGCGAGATGAAGAGGTCCGCATCCGCCCGCCGCGCGATCTGCACGCGGGTCTCAAGTGGCACATAGATGTCGTCGTAGCGGGTCATCACCACCTTGTAGCGGCCGGTGCGTTCGAGCTTGGCCTTAAGCACACGGGCGGCCGCGAGGTTCAGGTCCTTTTCCCGGCTCATGGCGCCGAGCGCGCCAGGATCGTGGCCGCCGTGGCCCGGATCGATGACGATGACCTTCTTCAGGTGCGTCGGCGCCACCGGCGCCTGCGCGGGCGAGACAACCGCGACCGAACTGGCGGGAATCAACTCCGGCGGCGGGGTCTGGGCCGCCGCCGCCGGGGCGGCGACAGGTTCAAGATCGATCACGTAGCGATAGACGCCGACCCCGTCCGCCGGAGGCAGCAGGAACCGGCGGCGCACCTCGGCGGGCCGGGCCAGCGCCAGGCGCACCCGCGCGGCGCCGGCGGCGCTGTCGACGGTCCAATCCGAAACCAGGCCAAGGCCATGGCCCTGCAGGTCCGATCCGACCGGCACGCCGGGCAACGCGAGAATCACCGCTCCGCCGGCCCCGCCGGCGGCGATTAACCGTCCCTTGGCCGTCTGATCCAGTTCGATGACGATGCGCGTGGTGGTCATGTCGCCACCCAGGCGCACCGCAACCACCCCGTCGACGTCGTGGGAGCCTTGCGAAACGGCAGCGGCGGCAAGGCACAGAACCGCGCCAAGCGCCGCCGCCAACCGTCCCCACGTCGAACCTATCGCGCGTATGAGCCGCGCAGACATCCCCGAACCCCACAACCGGATATTGGTTTTAGGGTGAATTTATAGAGTCTGTCCCGTAGAAATTCCGTTAACCGACTCCGCGAACCCAGCCTTTCCTTTTTCACGCGATTGTTGCAGAGTCGCTACTGCGGTCCACGTCGCCCGAACCGGGTGCAGCCGCAGGCAAGGCCCGCGTCGGCATCGCCCTTTCGAGTTGGCCCTCTCTGGCGAGCTTGGCTTCTGGTGAAACGCGAGGCCTTCGAAAATACCCCGCGCCATCCGGTGCGATAT
>DASQSO010000224.1:0-2654 GCA_035642335.1 Caulobacteraceae bacterium | reverse complement strand
CACCTCTGGGACGAGACCTCGATGCGCGAAAAGGGCGGCGGCTGAGGCATGGGCCACTTCGATGCGATCTACGCCATCGCCGCGGCCCGAAAGGGCGACGATGCGGCGCTCGAGGCGCTGATCGCCGAGCACCGGCCGAAGACTCACGCCGAGATCGGCGCCACGCCAGACGACCGCATCCTGGCCCTGATGACCAAGCGGGTGTTCCAGGCCGGCTTTTCCTGGAAGGTAATCGAAAACAAATGGCCCGGCTTTGAGACCGCCTTCGAGGGCTTCGACCCACGCCTCTGCGCCGCCATGAGCGAGGAGACCTTCGACGCCCTGCTCAGGGACGCGCGCATCGTGCGCAACGCCCAGAAGATTCTCTCGGTGCAGGCCAACGCCCGCTTCCTGCTGGACCTGGCGGCCGAACACGGCAGCGCCGCGGCGGCCATCGCCGACTGGCCGGACGACGACTATGCCGGCCTGCTGGAGTTTTTGAAGACCCGCGCTTCGCGCCTGGGCGGCGAGTCGGCGATGCGGTTCCTGCGCGACCTGGGCAAACCGTCCTTCATCACCTCGCGCGACGTGACCGCGGCCCTGATCCGCGAAGGCGTCCTGACCCGGCCGCCCAGCGGCAAACGCGACATGCAAGCGGTGCAGGCGGCGTTCAACGGCTGGGCCAAGGAGTCCGGCCGCGACCTGACCGCCATCAGCCGCGTGCTGGCGATGAGCGTCTAACGCTCGTTAGTGCCCGCCCGGGCCCTCGTAGACGCCGGGGGCCAGTTCCTCGTCCTCGTCGATCGCCTCGTCGGTGATCAGCACGAACCGGCGATCGCAATAGCCGCACTCGACAAAGGGCTCCTCGCCCATCTCCAGATAGACCCGCGGATGACCCAGCGCGCCGCCGTCGCCGTCGCAGGCGACCCGGCGCACGCGCACCTTGATCACTTCGGGCGGCTGCGTGTTCAGCTCCTCGGCGATATCGGGGTTCATCGGCGGACCGGCTCCGGCGCGGCGCTTGGCGTTGGCCGACGCGCGCATACCTATGCGGCGCGCCCGGCAGCGTCAATTCAACCCAAAGGCCGAAGACGCCCGCGCCGGCAGGCGCCCCGCGCCGGGTTTGCGCCGCCCGCCCCTTTCGGCTAGGTATCGCCTCCCTTTGGCGACCGCCCGTTCGGCCGCCCAAGCACCCGTAGCTCAGCTGGATAGAGCGTTGCCCTCCGAAGGCAGAGGTCACAGGTTCGAATCCTGTCGGGTGCGCCACTCTCTCCCACGCGATGAGACAGTGACGCCGAAATCATATTCCTGACTTTCTTGGCTGGCCGTAGGCCGCCAAAAACATGCCCAGCCTAACGGCGACGCTCTGTTCACCCAAGTAGAACATTTCCCGTTGATCGGGTCGGGACGCACGGTGAAGGCGCTCACCGGTAGCCGGGCCAGTTCTGGCATGAAACAACTCGTCTGTTGCCATCTCAACCAGCGGCTTCACGTTGCCCAAGGCAGAGCCACCGAAAGCCAAATGGCGCTCCAGAGCCCTCCCTTTCAATGATAACAAGGCGATATGGACATTCGCAGGACTCGGTCGCGATGGACGCCAACTTCACCAGAACCTGCGGCGCCTGCAGTCAGTGCTGCAAGGTCATGGGCATCGACGAACTGGCCAAACCGGCGGGGGTCTGGTGTTCGCATCGAGTCGTTGGCGTGGGATGCGACATCCATGGCCGGCATCCGGCGTCATGCCAGGCATTCGCGTGCCAGTGGCTGATCGAGCCGTCCATGCCGCCGCGGCTCCGGCCCGACCGGACCAAAGTGGTGCTGGTCGCCGAGGGCGAACCGGCGCGGCTTGTGGCCTATTGCGATCCGGCCAACCCGCTCGCCTGGCGACGCGAGCCCGTCTATTCGCGGCTGAAGGCGCAAGCCAAGTCGTCGGCCCTGACCGTGATCGTCAGGGCGGGCGCGCGGCTCTGGCTGATCGCGCCGGATGAGGATGTGGACCTCGGCGAGGTCGATCCGCGCTCGGCCTTCCGGGTCGAGCGGGACGGTCAGGGCCGGTTGCGGGTGACGCCGCCGCCGCCCACGGCCTAGATCACGATGACTTTGGATTGAATCAGTCCAAAGTCATAAACGTGATCGCTTCTAAACGGTTAGGGCGGGTTGCGGGCGGAAAACCGCTTCGCACTTTTCCTCAACCCGCCCTAGGCAAGGCCGCGAAGGGCTATCGGCCGCGGCGATCCGGGTTGGACTTCGTCGCGTTTCAGGGCCTTATCGGACATCGGCACTATCCGGGGATCAAGGCCATGGCGACAGCGCACACTCTGACGCACGAACTGCACGAAACCGAGCAGCGGTTGCTCGGCGAGTTGCGCGACCTGCGCAAGGGGTTGCGCGCGGCCACCAAGGGCCATCGGCCAGGCGACCAACTTACCATCGGCCAGGTGGTCGCGGACAAGGTCGCCGCGACCATGGGGTCGTGGCCCTTCATCATCGTCCAGAGTCTGATCCTGCTCGTCTGGATCGTGCTCAACATCACCGCCTTCGTGGAGCGATGGGACCCCTATCCGTTCATTCTGCTCAACCTGGCGCTCTCGTTTCAGGCCGCCTATGCGGCGCCGTTCATCATGATGGCGCAGAACCGTCAGCAGGACATCGATCGCAAGGAGGCGAAGAACGAC
>DASQSO010000223.1:0-4333 GCA_035642335.1 Caulobacteraceae bacterium | reverse complement strand
GATTTGCGGCGGCGAGCCTTGCCGCTGGGCTCGGATGTCCTGGTCTTCGCCCTGGGAGTCCGGTTCGCCTTGGCGGCGTCGGCCTGATCGTCACCGACCGCCGCGATTGGGTCCCAACCGCCCATGCCCTGGAGCACGAGGTCGGCATGCTTGACCGTGTTCACGTGGCCATAGTGCTCCTCGATCATCTTGACCGAGGTCCCCATCTGCTCGGCCAGGAAATACACGTCCACGCCTTCGGCGAGTCGGAAGGTGGCGTAGGTATGACGGAAGCAATAGGTGGAGCGGGGGACGCCCGAGGCGCCCTCGCGTAGCTTCGCCTTGATCAGAAGGTCTTCGATCATGGCCTGATAGAGCGACTTGGCCGGCTCGCCGGTTACGGTGGTGAACACCCGGTTCTCGGGCCGGAACTCGACCTCCGGCGCCTCCCAGCCTTCGGCCTCTGCCGCCTGGCGGCGATATTCCCGCGTGGCTTCGCGGATGCGCTCGAAGTAGTCGCCCACGCTCTTGGGCGCGACCAGCTTGCGCGACTTGCCCTTGCCCTGGACGAACAGGATGACCAGCTCGCGGCCCTCCCGATCCTTGTCGGTGGTGATGTCGCGCCAGCGCAGGTTCTTGGCCTCTGATGGGCGCATCCCCGTGTTGCACATGATCAGGATGAAGTTGTAGGCGACCGACCGATACCAGGTGCTGGACGGCCGGATCGCGTCCTTGACCCATGACCGGGCTGCGGTGTGGAGATGGCGGTATTCCTCCAGCGTGAACTCGTCCCGCCGCATGGTCTTGAGCTTCGGCCGATCGTCGAAGCGTTGACTGGCCGGAACGTAGCGCTTCTTGATCGCATAGTTCATCACCGCCCCGAAAATCGACATCTCGAAGCGGATGGTGGAATCGCTGATGAAGGCCACGGTGCGGGCCTTGCCCGGCGCGGGTGTGGAAGGCCGGAGCTTTGTAAAGCCGCGCGCCACCATCGCCCTGGCGCGGCCGGCGGCGTCGCGGGCGTCCAGCTCCGCCGCTTGATCGGCCGAGATTTCGCGCACGCCGTTGCGCGTGTTGCGGCCCGCGCCGTTCTCGCGCCGCCAGGCAGGATAGCTCGCCCAGAGGTCGTCGCCGATCCGGTGCACCTGGATCGAGCCGACGTAATCCTCAAGGGCGCCCTCGATCACGGCCTTGAGCTTCTTCGGCCGCTCCTTGCTGATCTCTCCGCGCTTGGCGCGCGCCTCCTGGGTGGCCAGGTATTCCTTCGCAACGGCCCGGAAGGGGTGGTTGAACACGGGGATGTCGCTCTCGATGCGGACGCGAACTCTGATCTCCTGCTCACTGGCGAGATGGCGCGCCGCGCCGATGTCGCTGGTCTTGAGCGAGATGGTCTTGTAGCGGTCGGACTTCGGCACCTTGACGCGGCAGTACCAGTTGCGATGGTCCACGTCGGCGCGGCGAAAGATGATGAGGCCGGGCTTGATCTCTTCCTTGTCGGTCACGAACGCCATGGCAAATACCCTCACGCTGTGCAGGTTCCGTGCAGATCGCGGCGCTAAGTCATTGATTCGCCGTGGCTGTGTATGGATTGTGTGTGAAAAATATAATAAAAATGTCTAGAAATAACAAGATATTAAAAGATATCTATCATCCCGGCGAAAGCGGGGACCCAGGCTTTTTGACACGAAGCCCACAAAGCACACGAAGAAGAGCACGTTCACTCCATTGGTGTCCTTCGTGTGCTTTGTGCTCTTCGTGGTCGAACATTCGGCGTTGAAACAATCGCGACGCTGCAGAAAAACCTAGGTCCCCTTTGCGGGGATGAGTGGATTCTTGAAGTGCCCTGGCTAAGATCCTGAGATCAGCGGACGCGAGAAGAAGAGGGCGATCTCTCCCTCCGCCGGCGTGCCGTCATAAAGGGTCAGGTCGACCCCGGTCAGTGAGAAACCCAGGGCGCGATAGGCGGCGACGCCGGGGGCGTTGAGCGAGCTGGTCTCCAGCCAGACGTGCCGCGCGCCGCGGGCCGCGCGCTCGGCTTCCACGCTGGCCAGGAGTTGGCGCGCGATGCCGCGACCGCGCCATGGCGTGTCGACATAGAGGTGCCACAGCACCAGCCGGCGGTTCCAATCGGCATAGGAGGTCGCGGCGAAGCCGATGATGGCCTCGCCCTCGACGGCGACCCAGGCGCGGTCGTAGGGCCGGTCTGGGCTTTCCAGGTCATCGAGCGGAAACCGCTTGGTCAGCGGTGCGTCGAGGTCGCGTAGGCGCAGCGCGATCCCATCGCCCGAAACGGCTACGTCGTAGGCCCGCCCGGTCGTGAAGCTCGTATTGATCGCCGCGATGCCGGCGGCGTCTTGCGGCAGGAGGGAGCTGCGGACGACCGGCACGGCGCCTTATGCCGTCGCCCGCGCCGGGATGGTCTTTTCGATGAACCGCTGCAAGAGGGCGGCCAGCTCGTTCGGGCAGTCCAGGTTCGGCGAGTGGCCGACGCCGTGCCAGAAATGCAGGCCGGTTCCGGCCGGATACTTGGCCCAGGTGGCCAGCATGTTGGCGACCGGAATCAGCGCGTCGGCGTCGCCGCCGGCCACGATCACCGGCATGGGCAGGCTCTTCACCTCTTCGCCCAGCCGGATGTCGAACATCGAGCGCATGGAGCCGCGCAGGCGCCGCTCCGGCGTGTTGCGCATGTCCTCGGCCAGCTGGCGCATCAGCTCGCCATTGACGCCGGCGCCGGTGGCGTCGACGCCGTCGCCACCACCGCCTCTGGCCTGTTGCTCGCGGCGTCCGGAGATCATGCCATCCAGTATCGCCTCCATCGACGGCGCGCCCGGCGGCAGGGTCCGGCCGTCCGGATCGGAGGGATCCAGCAGCACCAGACCCTTCAGCAGCTCGGGGTGATCGACCGCGAACTGCGCCGCCGTCGCCCCGCCGAGGGAATGGCCGACCAGGGTGAAGTCTTTCCAGCCCAGCTGGACGGCGAGCTCGAAGGCGTCGGCGGCGAAGTGCGGCACGCTGAAGTCGGCCTCATCGGGCGGCGCATCGGAGCCGCCGGCGCCGCGATTGTTGATGGCGATGGTGGTGTAGCGTTCGGCGGGCAGCGCCTCCTGCACCACGCGCCAGATGCGGGCCGAGGCCTGGAAGCCATGGATGAACAGGATGCGCTCGGGGCCCTCGCCGTGCGGGAAATACTCGATGCGGACTTGGGAAAGTTGCGCGATGGCCATCGGTCGTCCTTTCGTTGCGCTCAGCGCTTCTTGCCGAGTTCGGCGGCGATGTCCTTGACCATGCGGCCGGCCTTGCGGTGCGCGGCGGTGAGCTGGTCGCGGGTGACGCCCCAGCGCTTCATCCAGTGCTCCACCGCCTGCCGCTCGGAGAGGTCGAGCCGGTCCTTGTCGATGAAGCCGCGCTTATCCTTCAATCCCGCCATCTGGGCTCTCCAAGATCGGATGCCGACAAAACCGCCGGATCGCCGCTTTCTGTCAAGCCGGCCAATCGGCCAACTGCAGCACCGCATCGCCCAGCAGGTCCTGCAACAGCGGCGTGCGCGGATAGGGCTGGTGTCTGTACTGGCGAAAGCCCTCGGCCTGAGCCACGCCGAAATCGCGCCCGCGCCGCTCGGCCCAGGCCTCCATCGATCGCAGGTAGTCCTCGATGCCATGTTGCTTGGCGACCCAGCGCCGCTGGCTCTCGTGCGCCAGCAGCATGCGGCGCTTGGTCTCCATCCAGGGTCCGATATCGACGCCGAAATCGGGCCGGATGCGCACCCCGTCGCGGTCGCGCCCGCCGATGGAATCCATGAAATATAGGTGTGGAATGTCCGCCAGCGGCGCCGACGGGCCGGCGGCGTAGTTGGGCGCGCTCGAGGCGAAACAGGCGTCGCGCGCCAGGGTGCTCACCGCCTCATGGTCGGGGTGATAGTCGACCGGCGAGGCGGTCAGCACGATCTGCGCCCCCGACCAGCGCACCATCTCCGTCAGGCGCCGGCGCGAGGCGTCGTCGTTGAACACCGAAAGGTCGCCGAAGCCGGCGCAGGCGTAGTCCGCGCCGATCATCGCCGCGGCCGCCGCGGCCTCACCCGTGCGGATGCGGCCGGTTTCCCGGTTGTCGTGTTCGGTCGAGCCGCAGTCGCCGGCGGTGGCGGTGACGATCCTGATCTGGTGCCCGAGGCTGGCCAACAGGGCCAGCGTCCCGGCGCCCAAGGTCTCGATGTCGTCGGGATGGGCGTGGATGGCGAGAATGACGGCCACGGGAACCTCACGCGAACGGGGCGATGGCGAAGCCGTCAGCTAGCAGCGACGCGGGTCGATCGGCAATGACAGCCTCGTGAGGCCGAGTCCTTTGAGGATTCGACCAC
>DASQSO010000222.1:0-5052 GCA_035642335.1 Caulobacteraceae bacterium | reverse complement strand
CTGGCCATGCCGGATGAGGCCTGGCGCAAATTGATCGTGCGCTATGCCTTCTATTTTCTCGGCATGGCGACCCTGAACGAATTGGTCTGGCGCACCCAGTCGGACGCGGTCTGGGTGAACTTCCACGTCTGGGGCCAGTGGATCTGCGTGGTGCTGTTCTCGATCAGCCAAGTTCCCTTCATGATGAAATACATGAAGACCAATGAGGCGCCGCCGCCGCCTGCCGACTAAACCTCGTTCACCCCCATGCAGCGTACACGGAAGGTATGTCTTTAAATCGACGTAGACCCGCGCTACTATCGCATCAATATACGGGCGGGTTTGACTTGGGACTGGGTGATGGCGAAGCTCAAGACGAAGCCGGGAAGCAAGAAGGCCGGCCGAAAAATCGAAGCCGGCAAGACGCTGGAACGTTCACCCAGCCATCTGCTTCACCGGGCTTTGCAACTGGCCCTGGACATCTATGCCGAGGAAACCGGACCCGACGCCGTCACGCAACGGCAGTACGCCGTACTCGCCGCCGTCGCCGCCCATGAGGGCCTGACCCAGACCGACTTGGTGCGCTCGACCGGCATCGACCGCTCGACCCTTGCCGACCTGGTGGCGCGGATGATCGGCAAGAACCTCCTGGCCCGCCAGCGCTCCACCGCCGATGCGCGCGCCAACACGGTCAGCCTGACCGACGCCGGCCGGGCCGCCCTGGAAGTCGCCAAGCCCAAGGTCGCCGCCGCCGACGCGCGCATCCTGAAGTTGCTGCCGACCCGCAAACGCGACGCCTTCCTCGGTGTGCTGCGCGACATGGGCCGGGTGGCCGAGGCCATGGCCGATGCGGATGACACGCCCGCCGAGCCGAAGGCCAAGAAGAAGAAAAAGGCCAAGCCGGCCAAGGCTGAAAAGCCGCTGAAATTGGCCAAGTCGGCGAAGCCCGCCAGAACCGCTAGACCGGCCAAGGCCAAGGCGCCGAAACTGACCGCGGCCAAGGCGTCGAAAGCCGCCAAGCCCACGAAGCCGGCGAAAGCGCCCGCCGCGAAAGCCAAGAAGCCGAAAAAGGCGACGGCCTCGGCACCAGCCTAAGCCGCCCTTCTTCCGCGCGGGGAGAAGGAACGTCTAAACCGTAATATTCAGCCGCGATCTCGGCCGGGCCGAACGATCAGGGCACCGAGCGTCCGGCTGAACTCGCGGCGCCGGCGCGGGCGTCTGCACGCGGGTCGGCTAGTCAGGTTTAACGCGGCCTTAACGCGGGCCGCCGTCGTGGGCGAGCAGGGCCTCGGCGCTGTCCGGCGTCAGCGGCAGGGCGACCTTGGCGACGATGAGTCCGCCCGGCCCGACCAGGAAGGTCTCCGGCACGCCCGAGACGCCGAAATCCAACCCCGCATGGCCATCGGGATCGGCGAGCACGGTGGCGTAGGGGTCGCCGTTCTCGGCCAGCAACGCCTTGATGTGGTCGGGCGTATCCTTGTAGGCGACGCCGACGATGCGGACGCCCTGAGCCTTGAGGGCCATCAGCACCGGGTGCTCCTCGCGGCAGGGCGCGCACCAGGAGGCGAAGAAGTTGACTAGGCTGCCTGGCGGTGCGTCGACCACGAACTGTTGCGTCGGCCCACCCTCCAGCGGCGTCAGGCTATCGGCCGGCAGCGGCTGGCCGACCAGGGCCGCCGGCGCATAGTGCGGATCGTGGCGCAGCGACGAGCCGACGAACAGCAGGGCCAGCGCCGCCAGCACGACCAGGGGCGCGAGGGCGATCCAGCGCCTCATTCTGGGGCGCCCGGTTTTTGCGCCTCGGCCGCGCGCTTCCAGCGCCGGGCGCGCAGCAGGCTGTCGAGGATCAGAGCTGCGAAGACCAGCCCGGTCACCGCATAGGCGGGCCAGACGAAGACGGCGTAGCGGCCGGCGTCGAAGTCGAACATTGCCTATCCCGCCGCCCGCATCGCCAGCACGGCCGCGCGCCGACGCCAAACCTCGCCGCGGACGCGCACCAGCCAGAGCGCTCCGAACCCGGCCATATAGGCCAAGAGCATGAGCAGCAGTGGGGCCAGATAAACCGCCGGCATGTCCGGGCCGTCCGTGCGCAGCAGGCTCGAGCGCTGGTGCAGGCTGTTCCACCAGACCACGGAGTAATGCACGATCGGAAGGTTGATCAGGCCGACCAGGGCGAGGATGGCCGCGGCTCGGGCAGCCTTGGCCTCGTCCTCGATCGCGCTCTCCAGCGCCATGTAGCCGACATAGAAGAGGAAGAGCACCAGCACCGAGGTCAGGCGCGGGTCCCACACCCACCAGGTCCCCCAGGTCGGCCGGCCCCAGAGCGAGCCGGTGATCAGGGCCAGCAGAGTGAACCCCGCCCCAAGCGGCGCGGCGGCGCGGGCGGCGGCGGTAGCCAGGGCGTGGCGGAAGACCAGGCTCAAGAAGCTCGCCACGCCCAGGCAGGCATAGACGAACTCGCTCATGAACGCCGCCGGCACGTGGATGAACATGATGTGGACGGTGTAGCCCTGCTGGTAGTCGGGCGGGGCCTGGAAATCGAGGAAGAGTCCGGCGGCGGCCAGCACCAGGGCGATGGCGCCCAGCAGCGGCGCGGCCCAGCGCGAAAACGCCATGAACCGTTCGGGGTTGACGAGGGCCTGGAACATCGGAGGCTTAAGATAGCGCGTTGCGCGCCGCCGCCGCCATGGCGAAGGGGCAAAGGGCTGTCGCGGCTAGGCTGTAGGCGCACAGCAGCAAAAGCGGCGCGCGCCAGTCCAACGCGGCCCCGAACGCTTCGATGGCGCCGGCGCCGAAGATCACCGGCGGGGTGAACAGCGGCAGCACGATCAGGGCGATCAGCACGCCGCCGCGCCGGCTGCCCAGGCTTAAGCTGGCCCCGACGCCGCCGAGGAAGCAGAAGCTCAAACCGCCAATCAGGCCGCAGGTTACGACGATGGGCGCGAGGCTTAACGGCGCGCCGAGGGCGACGACGACGATGGGCGCCAGGACCGCCAGCGGGCCTGTGATGGCGGCCCATTGTGCGAGCCCCTTGGCCAGCGCGGTCATCTCCAGCGGTGCGGGCCCGAGGGCGATCAGGTCCAGGGCGCCGTCCTCGAAATCGCGCTCGAACATCCGCTCCAGCGACAGCAGCGAGGCCAGGGCCAGGACCAGCCAGGCGAAGCCGGGCGCGACGGCGACCATCCGCGCCGGATCGGCGCCCAGGGCCAGCGGCAAGAGGCTGGCCATGGCGAGATAGAAGCCGAGGGCCAGGACCGGTCCGCCGCCGCCGGCCCAGCTCAGCGCCAGCTCGCGGCGGAGGACCAGCGAAAACCCCCTCACCCGGCGTTCTCCCCCCCGCCGACCTCAATTGGCCGCGCCGCGATCGGCAGCGGATCGTGCGCCGCGGCCAGGATCAGACCGCCGCCGGCCAGGTGCTCGGCCATCAGTTGGCCGAAGACGCCGCGCTGGTCCCGGTCCAGCGGCGCCATGGGCTCGTCCAGGAGCCAGAGGCTGCGCGGACTGGCCGCCAGCCTGGCCAGGGCGAGCCTGCGCCGCTGGCCGGCCGAGAGCTTGCGCACCTGCAGGCCGAGCAGCTTGCCGAGGCCCAACCGGGCGCAGGCGGCCCTGGCCGAAGCGGTCGTGCCGCCGGTCCATTCGGCCTGGAACAGCGCCTCGTCCCAGGCGGTGCGCGACAGTTTCAGGCCGTCCTGGTGGCCGATCAGGTGGGCGTCGCGGGCGACGGCGTCCTCCGCGGCGATCTCGCCGTCCTCGCCATGGAAAACCACCCGCCCAGCGCTCGGCCGGATCAGGCCGGCGACGGCGCGCAGCAGGCTGGTCTTGCCGGCGCCGTTGCGGCCGGCCAGCGCCACGGCCTCGCCGGCGTCGAGCGTCAGGTTGAAGCCGCTGATCAAGGCGCGGTCACCGCGCGCCACCGCCAGCGACTCAATCGATATCGCCGTGATCAAAGGCCGCGGCCTTCATGGACGGCGAACGATCCCGGCGTTATGGAGAGCGCGGCCGTGCGGGCCCAACGCCGCGCGAGGCCGGACGCTGTGTGTCCGTCCTTCAATGCGCGCGATCCCGCGCCCGGTTTTCGGGCGGCCTTGAGCAAAGAAAGGCGTCCTTCCATGCCATCGAACGATAGCTTGCACACCCGCCGCGACCTCGTGGCGGGCGAGAAAACCTACGCTTATTACAGTCTCGCGGCCGCCGAGGAAGCCGGACTGTCCGGCATCTCCCGTCTGCCGGTGTCGATGAAGGTTCTGCTGGAGAACCTTTTGAGGAACGAAGACGGCCGCGGCACTGGTCCGGACGATCTGAAGGCGCTCGCCGCCTGGATCGAAAACCGCGGGTCGGTCCAGCACGAGATCAGCTTCCGCCCCACCCGCGTCCTGATGCAGGACTTCACCGGCGTGCCGGCGGTGGTGGACCTGGCCGCCATGCGCGACGCCATGACCCGGCTGGGGGGCGATGCGGAGAAGATCAACCCGCTCAGCCCGGTCGACCTGGTCATCGACCACTCGGTGATGGTCGACCATTTCGGCACCGCCAAGGCCTTCGGTGAGAACGTCGAGCGCGAATACGAGCGCAATCTCGAGCGCTACCGATTCCTGCGCTGGGGCTCGTCGGCCTTCAACAACTTCCGCGTGGTGCCGCCCGGCACCGGTATCTGCCACCAGGTCAATCTAGAATATTTGGCCCAGACCGTGTGGAGCGCGCCGGAGAGCCAGAGTGGCGGCGATGTCGAGGTCGCCTACCCGGACAGCGTCGTCGGCACCGACAGCCACACCACCATGGTCAACGGCCTGTCGGTGCTCGGCTGGGGCGTTGGCGGCATCGAGGCGGAGGCGGCCATGCTCGGCCAGGCCATCCCGATGCTGATCCCGGAAGTGATCGGCTTCCGCCTGGACGGCGACCTGCCGGAAGGCGCCACCGCCACCGACCTCGTCCTGACCGTCACCCAGATGCTGCGCAAGAAGGGCGTGGTGGGCAAGTTCGTGGAGTTTTATGGACCCGGCGTGGCCGCGCTGCCGCTGGCGGACCGCGCCACCATCGGCAACATGTCGCCCGAATACGGGGCCACCATCGGAT
>DASQSO010000221.1:0-3586 GCA_035642335.1 Caulobacteraceae bacterium | reverse complement strand
GCTCGACCCGCTATGTGGCGATCGCGGCGCCGCATCGCCGGGTCGAGATCGGCCACACCTGGTACAGGCCCGAGGTCTGGGCGAGCCAGGTCAATCCGGCCAGCAAACTGGCCCTGCTGACCTACGCCTTCGAGACGCTGGGGCTGAACCGGGTCGAGCTGAAGACCGACAATCTCAATCTTCGCTCCCAGGCGGCCATCGCCAAGCTGGGCGCCCGGCGCGAGGGGGTGTTCCGCGCCCACATGGTTCGCCGCGACGGTTCGCGGCGGGACTCGGTCTATTTTTCGGTGGTCCAGTCCGATTGGCCGGCGGTTCGCGCCCGGTTGACCGCGCGCCTGGCCGCCTTCGCCGGGGAGCCCGTCCAGGAGGAAAACTAATGCGCCAGTGGACTATCGACGCCTTCGCCTCGACGCCGTTCAAGGGCAATCCCGCCTGCGTGGTCGAGCCCTTCGACGCCTGGCCGGAAACCGCCTGGATGCAGGCCCTGGCGGCGGAAAACAACCTCAGCGAAACCGCCTTTCTGCTCAGGACGGCCGATCCCGCCCGCTTCGGCCTGCGCTGGATGACGCCGACGACCGAGGTGGCGCTGTGCGGCCACGCGACCCTGGCCTCGGGCCATGCGCTGTTCGAGGAGCTTGGCGTTTCGGCCGAGACCTTGAGCTTGGACACCCAGTCGGGGCGGCTCAGCGTCCGTCGCGCGGGCGAACGGCTGGAGATGGATTTCCCGGCTTCGCCACCGCGTCGCGTGGCCGAGCCGGCCGGTTTGGCCGAGGCCCTCGGCGCCCAGCCCGTCGAGGTCTGGGCGGCGCGGTACCTGGTGGCGATCCTTGAGGACGAGGGCGCGGTGCGGTCGCTGAAACCCGACGTCGCCGCCGTCGGGGCGATCCGCGGCGAGGCCACGGGCGGCCGCGGCAATGTGGGCGTCGCGGCGCTGGCCGACGGTGGCGCAAGCTTTGACGTGGTCGACCGGTTCTTCGCTCCGGGCTCGGGCATCCCCGAGGACCCGGTCTGCGGCTCGTTGCACTGCATCCTGGCGCCGCTGTTCGCGGAGCGGCTCGGCAAGCCCGTGATACGCTTTCACCAGGCCTACCCAGGCCGCGGCGGCGATATCGAGACCGAAATGGAGGGCAAGCGTGTGCTGTTGCGCGGCCGGGCCGTCACCGTCGCCGAAAGCCGGCTCAGACTATGAGCGAGCGGCCGGCTGAACCAGTTCGCCTGCCGCATCGAGCCCCGGCGCGGCCCTGGCGCCAGGGCTCGCCGCCTGATTCCTGGCGGGGGAGGCTACCAGCACCAGCGATGGTGGTGGCGCCAGCCGCAATGACGCCAATGATGGTAATGGCGCCAGCCCCCGGGATAGGCCGAGCCCGAACCGGCGGACAGCGCGATCGCGCCCACGACGAACAGCGAAACGACGATTTTTTTCATGAGGTTTTCCTCTGGGCGTCACACGGCGCGGCGCGGCTCGGTCCCCACTCCCGCCCCCGTCGAAGGATGAAAGGCGATGTTGGATCAAAAGTCCCCCCTAATAATTTCTAGCCGCGCCTGAAGGACAATTCGCTGGCGTTCGGCGGGAGTTCGTGTAGACACCGCGCCGGGCCACGCCCTCCCAACGGGGCGCTGCTCATCTGCAAGGATGGGAGTTAAAATGCATAACCTCGCCAAGCCGGCCATGCGTCCGGCTCGCCCCGAATTCTCCTCAGGACCCACGGTCAAACACCCCGGTTGGCGGCTTGAAAACCTGCAAGCCGCGCCGCTCGGCCGTTCGCACCGCTCCAAGGTCGGCAAGGGCCGGCTGAAGGAGGCCATCGACCGCACCCGCGAGGTGCTGGAGGTGCCGGACGACTTCCTGATCGGCGTCGTGCCAGCCTCGGACACCGGCGCCGTCGAGATGGCCATGTGGTCGATGCTCGGGCCGCTGCCGGTGCAGGTCGCCGCCTGGGAGAGCTTCTCCAAGGACTGGGTGGTCGACATCATCGACCAGCTGAAGCTGCCGAACGCCGAGGCGCTGACCGCGCCCTTTGGCCAGCTGCCCGATCTCGGCAAGGTGCGCCCCGACGCCGACCTGGTGTTCGCCTGGAACGGCACCACCTCGGGCGTGCGCGTGCCGAACGCCGACTTCATCGCCGCCGACCGCACCGGCATCGTGATCTGTGACGCCACCAGCGCCGCCTTCGCCCAACCGTTGGACTGGGCCAAGCTCGATGTGGTCACCTATTCCTGGCAAAAGGTGCTGGGCGGCGAAGCGGCCCACGGCATGCTGATCCTGTCGCCCCGCGCCGTGGAGCGGCTGGAAAGCTACAGTCCCCCATGGGCGCTGCCGAAGCTGTTCCGCATGACCTCAAAGGGCAAGATCTCGAAGGATATCTTCGAGGGCTCGACCATCAACACCCCGTCGATGCTGTGCACCGAGGACTATCTCGACGCTCTGAAGTGGGTCTCGTCGATCGGCGGCCTCTCGGCCATGTATCGCCGCGCCGACGAGAACACCGCGGTGCTGACCCGGTGGGCGGAAAAAACCCCCTGGATCGACTTCCTGGCCGAGGATCCGAAGACCCGCTCCAATACCGGGGTCTGCCTGAAGATCGTCGACAGCCGCGTCACCGCCCTGTCGCCCGCCGGCCAGGCCGAGTTCGCCAAGAAACTGTCGGACCTCCTGGAAAAAGAGGGCGTCGCCCTGGACGCCGCCGCCTATCGCGACGCGCCTCCGGGCCTGCGCATCTGGTGCGGCGGCGCGGTGGAGACCTCGGACCTCGAGGCCCTCACCCCCTGGCTCGACTGGGCCTTCGCCACCGTCGCCGACGAGCTGCTGCAAGCGGCCTAACCCCTGGCCCTCCCCCCTTGCGGGGGAGGGTTGGGAGGGGGGTGAAGCACCTTCCTCGCCGCGTTTACACCCCCACCCCAACTCCTCCCCGCAAGGGGGAGGGGCGCTCCTGAGGAGCCACCCATGCCCCCTCGCGTTCTCATCTCCGACCAGCTTTCCCCCGCCGCAATCGACATCTTCAAGGCCCGCGGCGTCGAGGCCGACGTCAAGACCGGCCTTTCCAAGGACGAACTGCTCCAGATCGTCGGCGACTATGACGGCCTGGCCATCCGCTCGGCCACCAAGGCCGACAAGGACGTCCTGGCCGCCGCCACGAAGATGAAGGTGATCGGCCGCGCCGGCATCGGAGTCGACAATGTCGACATCCCCGCCGCCACCGCCGCCGGCATCGTCGTCATGAACACCCCGTTCGGCAACTCGATCACCACCGCCGAGCACGCCATCGCCCTGATGTTCGCCCTGGCCCGCCAGTTGCCCCAGGCCGATGTCTCCACCCAGGCCGGCAAGTGGGAAAAGAACCGCTTCATGGGTGTCGAGCTGTTCGCCAAGACCCTCGGCCTGATCGGCGCCGGCAATATCGGCTCCATCGTCGCCGACCGCGCCAACGGGCTGAAGATGAAGGTGGTGGCCTATGACCCCTTCCTGTCGCCGGAACGGGCGGTGGAGATCGGCGTCGAGAAGGTCGAGCTGGACGAACTCTTGGTCCGCGCCGACATCATCACCCTGCACACGCCGCTGACCGACAAGACCCGCAACATCCTCGGC
>DASQSO010000220.1:0-2072 GCA_035642335.1 Caulobacteraceae bacterium | reverse complement strand
CGGCATGTCGCTTTACGCCAAGCGGCTGGAGAAAGGGCGCTTCGTCTGGCCGTCTCCGGCCGACGGCGTCGTCGCGATCTCGGCCGCTCAGCTCGCCTACATGCTCGACGGAATCGACTGGCGGAACCCGCGCCATACCTTCAGGCCGGAGCGCGCCGGATAGGCTCCGGCGCATCACTTTTTACGAGTCAGCGGCCCGGATTCGTGATTCAATTCGGGTTGTGACGACCGCGCCAGATCTCCTCTCCGACGATATCGAGACGCTCCGCCGAGCGCTTGCCGCCGCCCATGCCGGGCGTCTGGAAGCCGAGGCCCGGGCCACCGGGGCCGAGGCGATGGTCGCCCAGCTGAAGCTCATGATCGAGAAGCTCAAACGAGACCGGTTCGGGCAGTCGGCCGAGCGCGCCCGCCAGCTCGACCAGTTGGAACTCCAGTTGGAGGAGATCGAAGCGACCGCGACCGAGGATGCGCTGGCGGCCGAGGCCGCCGCCGCGAAGGTGGCGCAAGGCACAACCCCGGTCCAGAGTTTCGAGCACCGCAAGCCGGTGCGGGCGCCGCTTCCGGCGCATCTGCCGCGCGAGCGGGTGGTGATCCCGGCCCCGTGCTCTTGCCCCGAATGCGGCGGCAAGCTTGCCAAGCTCGGCGAGGACATCACCGAGACGTTGGAGGTGATCCCGCGCCACTGGAAGGTGATCCAGACCGTGCGGGAGAAGTTCTCCTGCCGGACCTGCGAGCAGATCACCCAGCCCCCGGCGCCGTTCCATCCGATCGCCCGCGGCCGGGCCGGGGCGAGCCTCTTGGCAATGATCCTCTATGGCAAGTTCGGCAACCACTTGCCGCTGAACCGCCAGAGCGAGGGCTTCGCCCGCGAAGGCATCGATCTCGATGTGTCGACGCTGGCCGATTGGGTCGGCGCCTGCAGCGCCACGTTGGCGCCGCTGGTGGCCTTGGTCCGCGCCCATGTGTTCGGTGCCGCCCGGCTTCATGGCGACGACACCACCGTGCCGGTGCTGGCCAAAATGCGCACGAAGACCGGGCGATTATGGACCTATGTCCGCGACGACCGCCCCTTCGGCGGAGGCTCGCCGCCCGCCGCGGTCTTCTACTACTCGCCGGATCGGGGCGGCTCGCATCCGGGCCAGCACCTGGCCGCCTATGTCGGGATCCTCCAGGCCGACGCCTATGGCGGTTATGGCGACCTCTACAAGGCGGACCGCAAACCGGGTCCGATCACCGAGGCTGCCTGCTGGAGCCATGGCCGACGCAAATTCTTCGTGCTGGCCGATATCGCCAAGACCGCGGCGGCGCGGTCACAGAAGAAGCAGGCCGCCTGGTCGCCGATGGCGCATGAGGCGGTGCGCCGGATCGATCTGATCTTCGATGCCGAGCGCCAGATCAATGGCCTCGCCGCCGACAAGCGCCTGGAGCTGCGCCGGATCCATATCGCATCGCTGGTGGCCGAGCTGGAGGGCTGGATGCGGGCCGAGCGTGCCCGGCTGTCGCGCCAAAACGACGTGGCCAAGGCGATGGACTACATGCTGACACGCTGGGCCGCCTTTACCCGTTTCCTCGAAGACGGCCGGATCTGTCTGACCAACAACGCCGCCGAGCGAAGCCTGCGTGGGGTTGCGGTGGGACGTCGCAATTGGACCTTCTGCGGCTCGGATCGAGGCGGCGAGCGGGCGGCGGCAATCTACACCCTCATCGAGACGGCGAAGCTCAATGGCGTCGACCCGGAGGCATGGCTCCGCAACGTGCTCGGCCGGATCAACGACCATCCGGCATCGCGGCTCGGCGAGCTGTTACCTTGGAACTGGCACCAGGCGCGGATAGCCTCCGCAGTAGCCGCTTGATCACGGTAGAGTCTCGACTTCAGGAGCGGTCGAGAGGTTCATGATGGCCATAGCGGACGCGGAGTTCTGGGCGCGCCTTGCACGACATGTGACCGAGGCGTTGAGGGCGTCAGCCGACAACAACATTCGATTCCTTTGGGTCGATGACATCATCCCGCCCGCGGCACTCCCAGCGGCAGGCCGGAACTCAGTGGTCACGTTCGCATTCGTATCCGAGAA
>DASQSO010000219.1:0-6407 GCA_035642335.1 Caulobacteraceae bacterium | reverse complement strand
CGCGACGATCTTCGCATGGTCGACGAGGCGATCGCTCTGCGCGTCGAGGGCCATCGCCCCGCCGCGCGCGCCGCCGGCGCCCGGCAGCTGCCGGCCCACTTCTATGAGAAGACCGATGCGGAAATGAGGGCTCACCGCGCCGAGGCCGCCGGCAAGCTTGCCCTTGGCATGAAGGCGATCGAGGTGGTGACCGGCATTCTCGAGGCCCGCTCGTGACCCCGCAACCAGCGGCGAGGAAACCACGGCGATTGCGGCCTTCGCGGTGACGCCGCATACCCAGCGCCGCTCGCCGGTCCTGGCCGCGAACTGAAGGGGAGCCAAGCGCATGCCGAACACCACCAACCGGACCTCGGTCGAGGGGCTGAACCGCTCCAATATCGGCAAGTTGCCGGAGCATCTGGGCCTTCAGATCACCGAAGTCGAGTCCGGCCTGGTGGTCGGCCGCTTCGAGGTGCGCCCCGACCTGGTCGCCCATATCGGCTTTCTGTTGGCCGGCGCGGTGCTGTCGGTCTGCGACATCCTCTGCGCCTACGGCGTCAGCACCGCCTGGCCGGAGGGCGCCAGCGGCTTCACCACCGCCGAGGTGAAGTGCAACTTCATGGGCACGCTGACCGAAGGCGCCGGCGTCTGCACGGCGAAACTGCTGCATGGCGGCCGCACCACCCAGGTCTGGGACGCCGAGTTCCGCGACGAGGCCACCGGCCGGTTGCTAGCCGCCTTCCGCTGCACCCAGATCATCCTCTATCCTCGGGCGTGACCTCGACGCCGGCCCTGTCTGTCCCGCTGTCCCAGGCGCTGGTCGCCTTCACCATCGAGTTCGACAACGAGGCCGAGCATCGGCTGCCGCACCGGACCACCGATCACGGCGCCTCCGCCGATGGACCGAAGGGCCCGTGGCTGGTCTCGATGCCCATGTGGTTCAACTGCATGCGGCATGTGCCGGAAGCGGGGATCACGGCCCGCGATCTGCTGCGAGCGGCCCGCACCCCGACCAATTTCGACGGCATGCGGCGATGGGGCTATGTGGTCTTCGACCCCAAGCCTGCCGGGGCGTCGAAACAGCCGCGCCCAGACGCACTGGTGCGGCCGACCCGCGGCGGGTGGAGGGCGCAACAGGTCTGGGGGGCGCTGTTCGGCGATATGGAGGCGCGCTGGCGCGAGCGGTTCGGGCCCGTGGCCATCGACCGGCTGCGCGCCGCGCTTTGGGCGATCGCCGGGCGCTCCGCGCTGGACCTGCCCGACTGCCTGCCGATCCTGAAGCCCGGCCCCGGCCTGTTCAGCCAGGTTTCGGATCGGCCTGGCGAGCGCGCGGACCTTGACGAGGCGGCGCTGCCGCTGCCGACCCTGCTGTCGCGCGTGCTGCTGGAATTCGCCGTCGACTTCGAGCGCGGCTCCAGCCTGTCGCTGGCCGTCGCCGCCAACCTGCTGCGGGTGCTGGACGAGACCGGCGTCCGTCTTCGCGACCTGCCGGGCCTGACCGGGACGTCGATTCCGGCGGTCAACATGGCCATGGGCGCGCTGCGGAACGGCGGCATGGCGATCATCGAGCCGGACCCCGACGCAGCTCGCGGCCAGCGGGCGCGGCTGACTTCAAAGGGCCGGCGGGCCCAGGAGGCCTGCGCCCGCCGCCTCCTCCAGATCGAGGCGAACTGGCGCATCCGGTTTGGCGATACGGTCGTCGATGAGCTGCGCGCGGCGTTGACGCCGCTGGTCGGCGACGGGACGCCGACCTCGCCGCTGTTCGCCGGCCTGCAGCCCTATCCCGACGGCTGGCGCGCCAAGGTCGGCGCGCCCAGCGTCCTGCCCAACTTCCCGATGGTGCTGCACCGAGGCGGCTATCCGGATGGCGCCTGAGCAAGGCCACAGTTGAGGTATAGCCAAGCCGCGGCTAGGGTCTCGCGGCTAGGGTCTTTGAGACGACGGAGCGGGGACAAAGGACGAAGAGCCATGAACCAGCTTGTGCGCGATCTCAAAATCGACAGCCTGACGCTGACGCCGTTGACCCCGACCATCGGGGCGGAGGTCTCCGGCATCGACCTGTCGCAACCGCTCGACGCCGCCGCACGCGGCGCGATCCGTCAGGCGTTGCTGGACTGGAAGGTGCTGTTCTTCCGCGACCAGGACATCACCACCGAACAGCACCTGGCCTTCGCCGGCAATTTCGGCGCGCTGGAGGTCCACCCCTTCGCCCCGTCCAAGCCCGGCTATCCCGAGGTGCTGGCCATCACCCACGATCGCGAGCATCCGGGCCGCGAGAACACCTGGCACAGCGACGTCACCTGGCGCGTCGAGCCCTCGCTGGGCTCGGTGCTGCGCGCCGTCGAGGTCCCTCCGGTCGGCGGCGACACCCTGTTCGCCGACATGTATGCCGCCTATGAGAGTCTGACCGACGAGGTGAAGGCCCGGATCGAGGGCGCCGTCGCCGTGCACGACTTCGCCCACTTCCGCGTCGGCATGCGCCGCCAGGGCAAGAGCGAGGCCGAGATCGAGGCTTTCAATCAGGCCTATCCAATGGTCGAGCACCCGGTGGCGCGCACCCATCCGGAAACCGGGCGCAAGACGATCTACGTCAACGCCGCCTTCACGCAGTCCATCGTCGGTCTCGAAAAGCCCGACTCCGACGCCCTGCTGAAACACCTCTACGCCCAGGCGGCGATACCGGAATACCAGTGCCGCTTTCGCTGGGAGACCAACTCAATCGCCTTCTGGGACAATCGCGCCAGCCAGCACTATGCGGCGTCCGACTATTGGCCGACGGTGCGGCGGATGGAGCGGGTGACCATCATCGGCGACCGGCCCTACTGAGATCCAAGGTCATGTACCGCGTGTTGATCGCCGTGAGCCTGGCGCTGGGCCTCGCCGCGCCCGCTCTCGCGCAGACCGCCGACGAGGCCAAGTGCGTCAGCGGCGACCCCGACATCAAGATCGCCGGCTGCACCGCGGCGATCCAGTCGGGCCTGGAGACCCCCGGCGACCAGGCCGTGGCCTACGACAATCGCAGCCTCGCCTATCGCCTCAAGGGCCAGCTCAACCAGGCGATCGAGGACGCCGGCGAGGCGATCTCGTACGATTCCACCGACACCGCCGCCTATGTCGACCGCGGGATCGCCTATTACGACAAGCACCTCTATCCCTCGGCCATCGCCGACTTCACCAAGGCTATCGCGCTGAAGGCCGACGACCCGGCGATCTACAACGACCGCGGCAACGCCTATGACGACAGCGGCCAGCACGACCTGGCGATCGCCGATTACAGCCACGCCCTGGTGCTGAAGCCGGACTACGCCGCCGCCTATTCCAACCGCGCCTCGGCCTATGAGGAAAAGAAGCTCAACGACTACGCCATCTCCGACTATCGATCGGCGCTGAAGGCCGATCCGACCCTGGCGCCCGCCCAGGCCGGGTTGAAGCGGCTGGGGGGCACGCCTTAGGCGCGTTGAAGAACTTCGTGGCGAGCGTGTTTTGGGGCTTGGCGTCCGCGCGGAGCTTTCGAGCGGGGCGGGGCCGGAGCGGTCCCCGCTGACGACAAAATGACCTAGCCTGGCGGTAAGACCGGCACTCCCCAAACGCCTCGAGAAGCGTTACATGGGCGGGCGCTGGTCGGGGCTGGCGAGTCTATCGTTCCCGCAAGAGAGACCTTCTCGTCATGACGCTCGATCCGGCGGCCGTCGCCAGACGGCTGCGCAGCTACAGTCGGCCCAGCGCCTGGCGCGGCGCCCTCGAACTGGTCATCACCGCCGCGCCGCTGGCGGCGATCTCGGTGCTGGCCTGGTTCGCGCTCAGCCGCCACGTCTGGTGGGGCCTTCTGCTGGTGGTTCCGGCGGCGGCCTTCCTGGTGCGGCTGTTCATGATCCAGCACGACTGCAGCCACGGCGCCTTCTTCCGCTGGAAGCCGCTGAACGACTGGACCGGGCGGGTGATCGGGGTGCTGACCCTGACCCCTTACGACTATTGGCGCTTTTCCCACGTCGTGCATCACGCTGGCTCCGGCGCCCTTGACCGCCGCACCCTCGGCGCGGTCGAGACGCTGACTGTGGACGAATATCGCGCCCTGCCGCGCATCAAAAAGTTCGGCTACTGGCTCTACCGCCACCCGCTGGTGCTGTTCGGCCTCGGCCCCGCCTACATGTTCCTGCTGCAGCACCGCGCGCCCATCGGCATGATGCGCCACGGTTGGCGGCCGTGGCTGTCGACCCAGGCGACCAACCTCGGCATCGCCGCCCTGGCCATCGGCATGATGATGATCTTCGGCGTCCTGCCGTTCCTGCTGATCTACCTGCCTGCGACCATCATGGCCGCCTCGGTCGGGGTCTGGCTGTTCTTCGTCCAGCACCAGTTCGAGGAGACCTACTGGGCGCGCGGCGAGGCGTGGGACTTCCACGAGGCGGCCCTGCGCGGCTCCTCCCACTACGACCTGCCGCCGGTGCTGCGCTGGTTCACCGCCAATATCGGCATCCACCACGTGCACCACCTGAACGCTCGCATCCCCTATTACCGGCTGCCGCAGGTGCTGCGCGACGAGCCGGGCCTGCGCGCCGTCGGCCGCCTGACCCTGCTGGCCTCGATCCGCTGCGCCGGCCTGGCGCTATGGGACGAATCCGGCCGCCGGCTGATCTCCTTCCGCGAACTGCGCCACCGCCGGGCCCAGCCGGCCTAGAGAGCCACCCGCGCCGGCGCCAGCGGCGGCCCGGCGACCTCGGCGCGCATGCGGAAGATGGTCCCGCAGCACTCGCTCCGCCCGCCGTCCGATCCCGTCACGACGTAGAGGTCGCGAAGGTCATCGCCGCCGAAGCAGAGGCTGGTGACCATGGGCAGCGGCACGGCGACGTCCATGCGGTGTGTCCCGTCGGGCTCGAACACCGCGACCCGGCCACCGCGCGCGTCGGCCACCCAGACCGAGCCGTCTGCCGCCACCTTCAGCCCGTCAGGGGTCGAGCGGGCGCCGAGGTTGGCGAACAGCCGCCACGGGCCCACGGAACCATCCGCCGCCACGTCATAGACGCGCACGCCGGGCGCCCTGGAGTCCGAATGGTAGAATCGGGTTCCGTCCGGCGAAAAGCCCAGCCCGTTGATCAGCATGACACCGTCCGACAGGGTGCGGGCCGACCCATCCAGGTCGATCATGTGCAGATGGCCGGACTTTGGCTCGTCGCCGCTGAACACCCGGAAGGCGAGGGAGCCGACATAGATGCGGCCGGCCTGGTCGGTGGTCAGGTCGTCGAAGCCGATGCCGCCGCTGGTCTCGGCTGGCAGCAGCACCTTGCCACCGGTTCCATCGAGCGGCGCGTAAGAGATGTCGCGCCCGCTGACTGCCAGCCGCCGGACGCGTGCAGCGCCATGCCGCCGACCCCGCGCCGCCTGGGCAACACCTGGGTGATGGTCCCATCGCGCCCGAGCAGATTGACCTCGCCCTCCCGCACATCGCTGAAATAGAGCCCGCGGTCGGCGTCCCACACCGGACCCTCGATCAGGCCGTAGCCGCTGGCGATCTGCTGCATGGCGTCCGCCCTTCCTTTATCTCATACGTCCGCAAGATAGCGGAACTCGACCAGGAAGACCCGCTCGCCGGGCCCATGCTTGGCGACCTTGAGCAGGTCGACCAACCCGGCGAAACCCGAGCGCCGCGCCAGGTCCGGCGTGATGTCGCCCATGCCGATCTCGCGTAGCGCCGTCACCTCGATGGCGCCAGGGTCCATGCCGTAGCGGCCGCCGACCTTGACGTGCGGCCTTTGCCAGATGCGCACCGAGCACGTGATCTCGCCGCGGCGGATGGGATCGCGAAGGCGTTTGGTGAAGCCCATGGCGGCAAGGCAAACCCATCGCGGGCTCTGGCGCAAGCCCGCCGATCGGCTCTACTGGATCGCACGCGTCCCCTTTCCCAAGGACTCCCATGACCACCCAACGCATCGCCGTCATCGGCCTTGGCCAGCGTATCGCCCACGTGCTCGCGGCCATGAAGGAGGTGGGCTGGGATCTGCGCGTCGACGGCCATGTCGATCCCAGTCCCGTCGGCGCGCCGATCATGGCCGCGGCCGGCATCTCGCCGGGCCGAGCGTTTGCGACGCCCGAGGCGCTGCTGGCCGACGGGCCCTATGACCTGGTCATGATCGGCACGCCCAACCACCTGCACAGGCCGCACCTGAAGGCCGCCTTCGCCGCCGGCTATCCGATCTTCTCGGAAAAACCCATCGTCCGCACCGAGGCCGAGACCTTCGACCTGGCCCGCGCCATCGCCGCCGAAGGCGCGCCGCCGCTCTATATCGGCCTGGTCATGCGCTCGATGCCGATCGTCAAGGAGACCATCGCGCGGGCGGACGCCGGCGAACTGGGCGAGCTGATCTCCATCGACGCCACCGAGCATCTGCATCCCGAGCACGGCGCCTATCTGGCCCGCAACTGGCGGCGGA
>DASQSO010000218.1:0-7146 GCA_035642335.1 Caulobacteraceae bacterium | reverse complement strand
GGTCATGAAGTCCTCGTATGCGCCGGTCGGCACGCCGTCCTTCACGAACACGCGCACGAGCTTGTAGCCGGTACGCTTGGCGCGGTTCCATGATCCATGCAGGGCGACGAAGGCGTCGCCGCGATATTCGGCCGGGAAGGCCGCCGGCCCGCGCCCGTCGTAGAAGGTCATCTGCAGCGGCGCCGAGTGGGGTTGGATCAGCACGTCGGGGACGGTGATCCTGCCCTTCAGGTCGGGACGTTCGCCGGCGTGGCGATAGTCCTCGTGGTCGCCGATATAGTACCAGGGCCAGCCGTAGAAGCCGCCCTCCTTGACCCGGGTGACGTAGTCCGGCGGCAAGTCGTCGCCCAGGAGGTCGCGCTCGTTGGTCGAGCACCACAGGTCGTGGGTGAGCGGGTGGATGGCCATGCCGACGCAGTTGCGGATGCCGGCGGAAAAGACCTGCAAGGGGGTCTTGCCGTCGGGATCGCCGACCATCACGTCGGCGCGGCCGACCTCCTTGCCCCAGGCCGCGCCCAGGGCGTGGTCCGCCTGCCAGGCCGCCACCTCGGCGGCCTTCTTCCTGGGTAGGTCTTCGCCGGCATTCGAGCCGGAGCCGACCGAGACGAACATCCTGTGTCCATCCGGCGAGAAGACGATGTCGCGGGTCCAGTGGTCGCTCCCTTTGACCACCAGCTGCGGCACGATGGTCTCCGCCGGCCCGCGCGCTTTGGTGTCGCCGTCGCGATAGGGGAAGCGCACCACCGAATTGGTGTTGGCCACATAGACCCACTGCGGATTGGGGCCCGGCGGATAGAAGGCGATGCCGAACGGCCGGTCCAACCCTTTGGCGAAGGTCTCGACCTGGGCGGCCTTGCCGGCGCCGTCGGGCGCGCGCAGCAGCAGGACCTTCCCGGCCTCACCCTCGGAAACGAACATGTCGCCGTTTGGCGCCAACCGCAGCAACCTCGGGCCTTCCAGGCCGGTGGCGAAGACGGTGACGCTGAACCTGGGCAGGGTCTTGATCTCCGCGCCGGCGGGCCGTGGCGCGATGCTGGGCGGCGCGACGCCGATCGGCGTCGCGCCTCGGTCGGGCATGTCGGCCGGGACGATGTGGCGCACAACACCGGGCGCGTCCGAGCGCCAGTCGCCATAGGCCGCCTGGCCGGCCAGGGTCGCGGCGCCGGCGGGCAGGGCGACGTAGCCCAGCAGGGCCAGGATCAGGGCGGACTTCATCGCGGACCTCCTTTGGACGCGCTCTTCCGGCTGCGGTCCGGAGGGCAATCTCATCGGCGTTTGCAATGAGCGCCGCAACCCCATCGTCCTCGGCATCTACGGTCGCCGCCGCCTTGAAGCCCGGCGACGCCGAAGAGGCCGCTAACGTCGAGCCGGCGCGCGCCGATCGGTCAGGAGTTGCGCCGCGGCGGCGCCCAGCTGCGCGGCTCGGGCGGGACCGCCGACAGCGCCTGGTTCATGGCGGCGAATAGGCGCGAAGCGGTGATCGGCTTGCCGACCACGGCATAGAGCCCCTCGGCGCGGTAGTTGGCCTCGTCGCCCGGGTCGTCGGCGGTGTTCACCGCGATGATCGGCGTCCGCGCGGCCGGACCGTGCAATGCGCGGATGGCGCGCGCCGCCTCGACCCCGCCCATGCCGGGCATGTGGATGTCCATCAGGATAACGTCGAAGCTTTGATGGGTGACCGCGTCGATCGCCTCGGCGCCGTCGCTGACTGTCTCGGAGCTGAAATCGAACAGGTCGCAGAAGGCTGTGCACACAGCGCGGCAGGCCGGGTGATCGTCCACGATCAGGACATGCGGACGAGAGCGCCGCACCGCCTGCATCATGCGAAGCCCGCGGGTGAATTCGGGTCCGACGGTCGTCATGCTCAGCCTCCCTGGCCTAGCAGAACGCCCCCGCGATACCTGTGGCGTACACAGGCCGGTTTAATCGAGTCTTAACGTGGCGAACTAATCCCGTCCGCCGGCTGAAATGCCTGTCGGCTACTGTCCGGGCCGGTTTCCGGTGCCTTCGCGGCGGGCAAGGAAGGCCAGCCGTTCGAACAGGTGCACATCCTGCTCGTTCTTCAAAAGCGCGCCATGCAGCGGCGGAATCAGCTTGGTCGGATCACGCTCCCGAAGAGCCTCGTCGTCGATGTCCTCGACCAGCAGAAGCTTCAGCCAGTCGAGCAGTTCGGAGGTCGACGGTTTCTTCTTCAGGCCCGGCACCTTGCGCATGTCGTAAAAGATGCGCAGCGCCTCGGCGACCAGCTTCTTCTTGATGCCCGGAAAGTGCACGTCGACGATCTCGTTCATCGTGTCGGCGTCTGGGAAGCGGATATAGTGGAAGAAGCAGCGGCGCAGGAAGGCGTCCGGCAGCTCCTTTTCGTTGTTCGACGTGATGAGCACCAGCGGCCGGACCTTGGCCGAGATCGTCTCGTTGGTTTCGTAGACATAGAATTCCATCCGATCGAGCTCCTGCAGGAGGTCGTTGGGGAACTCGATGTCGGCCTTGTCGATCTCGTCGATCAGCAGCACCGGGCGCTCGGGTGCGTCGAAGGCTTCCCAGAGCTTGCCATGGCGGATGTAGTTGTTGACGTCCTTGACCCGCACGTCGCCGAGCTGAGAATCGCGCAGCCGGGTGACGGCGTCGTATTCGTAAAGGCCCTGTTGCGCTTTGGTGGTCGACTTGATGTGCCAGGTGATCAGCGGCGCGTTCAGCGCCTTGGCGACTTCGTAGGCCAGCACCGTCTTGCCAGTGCCGGGCTCGCCCTTGACCAGCAGCGGCCGTTCGAGCGCGATAGCCGCATTGACGGCTACCTTCAGGTCGTCGGTCGCCACATAGTCCTGCGTGCCTTCAAAGCGCTGCTTGCTCATTCGTCCCTTTCGGGCGGGCCCACGCCGCCTCTAACAACTGTTCGATTCAGCTCACACTAAGGGGCGTGCCGCGGGTTTGCAAAGCGCGAATGGCGCCGCCGCGTCAGTCTGACCATGTCAGGGCAGGGCGCTGGCCGTCATTGCGTGGCCCGGTTAGGCTCTAGTTCCCGTCGTCGTCCAGCTCGTCTTCGGCAGAGGCTTCGGCCTGGTCGCCGTCTTGCTCGGTCGCCTCGGCCCATTCGACCTCGGGCTGGAATTTGTCGGGGGTGTCGTCCAGCTCGTCATTGGCGTCGGTGTCGTCGTCGTCCTCGTAGTTGTCGTCTTCGTCGCTGAACTGGCGCTCGTCGCTAGGGGTCAGGTCGACGTCGTCATCGTCGCGCGCGGTATCGTCGAAGGCGTTGGGCGCCTCTTCCAGGGTAGTGAATTCGTCGGCGTCTTCGTTCAGATGGGTTTCATCGGCCGTTTCCGCCTGATCCTGCGGATCGGCGGCGTCCTGGTCGAGATCGAGGTCGGGGCGGGCCATGCTGGACTCCGAGGGCGGCGCGACTTGCGGCTCTGCGCCGCAATAAACCCGAAGCGACGGTGGGCGTTCCCGGACCCCACGCTTGCGGCCGAGCAGTAAGCCGGATCGGACTCTCGCGCGGGCCTGGAGGCCGGGCCAGCGACAAAACTCACGAGTGACAAAACTCACGAGCCGCCAAGCCTAGCGCGCGGTGCCGAGCCTTGAGAAATAATTGGTCATGACGAAATCGAAGCGTTGGCCGACCCGATCGCCGACCAGTCGTCGCAACTGGTGTTGTCCCTATTCAGATAGCGGCCCATGTTCATCCTAGTTTGGCCGAACCGGGTTAGGATGGCCGTATGATCGATCTGCGCCCATTGCGGGAAGACGACGGCGAGCGCCTGTTCCGCTGGCGGCGTGAGCCGGAGGTCGATCGCTGGATGAGCGATCTGCCGGCGGCGACCGCCGACGAACACGGCCTATGGTTCGACGATTTTCGGGCCGATCCCGACCGTCGCGGCTGGATCATCACCACCGACGACAGGCCGGCCGGATTCCTTACCCTGACCGGCGTCGTCAGCCGCCATCGCCGCGCCGCCTGGGGCTGGTACATCGGCGAGGCCGAGGCCCGGGGCCGCGGCGCTGGCCGCGCGGCCCAGGCCCTCGGCCTCGACTTGGCGTTCGACGACCTCGGCCTCGAGAAAGTGTCCGCCGAGGTGCTGGCCGACAATGACGTGGCGCTGAAGGCCCAGGCCACGGCGGGTTTTCGCCGCGAGGGCTATCTGCGCGAGCACGTGCTCAAGGACGGCCGCCGCCGCGACGTGGTGCTCTTGGGGATTCTCGCCGACGAGTGGCGGGCGCGGCGCGAGGCCCTGCGCCGGTCGCTCTGCATGGCGCGCCTGATCGCCGCCTGACGCTGGTTTCAGCTTGAACTCGAGCTGGCGAGGCGAGCGAGCTTAACAATAGGCTGGAATCGATCGAGATGGCGTACGCGGCCCGCGACAGCCCAAGTTTCGCTTGATTTCACTGAGATTTGCCCGACGTTGCGCGGCCGGAAAACAGCGGATTTCGGCCGACTTGAAACCGTTGGCGACGCGGCGTAGCTGAAGGCGGATGGATCAGGCCCAAACTCGCAGGCTGTGGCTGACCCTCGGCGGCGGCGTCGCGGTGCTCTGCGTATCGCTTGGCGCGGCTTTTCTGATCTTGCTGCATGGCCGCCATGACTCCACGCCGCCGCCGGCCGCGGTCGGCGGACTGGTGGTGCAGACCCAGGCGGGCCTGGACCAGAAGCTGGATCCGCAAAAACCCCTGCGCTGTTTCGTCAACGGCCAGCTGGTCGGCGAGGAGACCCTTGCCGACTGTGCGCGGCGCAATGGAGTGGCGACCGATGCGCTCGACGTCGGCGTCGACCAGAGCGGCCAGCTGGCCGCCGCCGACCAGGCAGGGACCACGCTCACGCCTCTGCCGCCGTCCGCCGCGCCGTTGGTGGTCGCGCCGGCGGCGCCGACAGCGGTCGCCAGCGTTCCCGAGGGCGACTGCTGGCGCTATGCCCAGGCGACTTGGCGCAAGACTGGGGCGGGGATGTCGCTGTCCGGCTGCGTCAAGCTTTTGTTCGACGGTCAATGCCAGAAGACCGGCGCGGCCTATGGACGCTGGATGAGCCAGACCCTGCGGTTGACTCCTGGCTCGGTGGAGGTCTCCGACGACAACCGGAACTTCCGCCTGCTGGTGGAACAACCCACCACTTGCGCCATTCCGGATTTCTAGGAGGTCCGGCCGCCATGAGCCGCAATTTTCCATCCGTCGTCGCCGGCCTTGCCGCTGCTCTCGTGCTCGGCGGCTGCGCGAAACAGATCGCCGCCCCGACCACCACTGGAGTCTGTTGGCAAGCGATTCCGCTGAAGGACGGCGGCATGCGCTTCAACAAGGTCAGCGAGGGCGAGCCGAACATGGAAAGTTGCGCCGCGTCGCTCGAAGGCATGCGGCTGCGCTTCCTAAGCCTGGGCGGAAATAACCAAGAAATGATAGGAGCCTACCAGGGAAACTTCCTGTTCCTTGAGCGGAACGGCATCTTCATGTCGCAGAGCTTCAACGGCAATCGCTACTTCGCCCTTGGCCGCACCAGCGACGGGCGCCTTGCCACCGCGGCGGCGCTTTCGCAGCAACCTTGATATCAGAACACAACAAGAACATTGTGCGGGCCCGCAACCTCGGCTAGGGTCGCGGCTTAGGCATCTACGGAACAGGCGAGGATGACATGGCGGGCAGCGTCAACAAGGTGATCTTGATCGGGAATCTGGGCGCGGACCCGGAAATTCGCACGCTCAATTCGGGCGATCGGGTGGCGAATCTGCGAATCGCCACCTCGGAGACCTGGCGAGACCGCCAGTCCGGCGAGCGCAAGGAAAAGACCGAATGGCATCGGGTGGTGATCTTCAACGACAACTTGGTCAAGGTGGTCGAGAGCTATGTGAAGAAGGGCTCGAAAGTCTATATCGAGGGCGCGATCCAGACCCGCAAATGGATCGACAATTCCGGCGTTGAAAAGTTCTCCACCGAGATCGTGCTGCAGAAGTTCCGCGGCGAACTGACCATGCTGGACGGCCGCGGCGGCGACGCCGAGCGGGACGACGGCCATTCCGGCGGCGGCTTCCAGCCGGCCGGCGGCCGCGTCCAACCGCAGGGCGAGCGCGAGAGCTTCTCAGCCGACCTGGACGACGAGATCCCGTTCTAGCAACCGCTCATCCGTTACGGAGCTGTTCCCGGCGAGCTGTCAGTGAGGCGCGCGCACCGGCTGGCGGGCATCCGAAAAGCCGCCGATACGGACAAGTTTTTTGCACTGCAGCGCGGCGGATGCTAAACGGTTTCATGACCTTCGCGCCCGATTCCCGCGTCTGATCCCCCGTTGAGCGACGACCAGACCAAACCGCCGGAAGATAGCCGGCGCGGCGCCGTTTCGCCCATCGGCCTCGAGGACGAACTGAAGAGGTCGTACCTCGACTACGCCATGAGCGTGATCGTCAGCCGCGCGCTTCCCGACGTGCGCGACGGGCTGAAGCCCGTCCACCGGCGCATCCTGTTTTCCATGAATGAACAAGGCCATACGCCGGACCGTTCATACGTAAAATGCGCCCGCGTCGTCGGCGACGTGATGGGCAAGTATCATCCGCACGGCGACGTTGCCATCTACGACGCCCTGGTGCGCATGGCGCAGCCCTTTTCCATGGGACTGATGCTGATCGACGGCCAGGGCAACTTCGGCTCGATCGACAACGATCCGCCGGCCCAGATGCGCTACACCGAGTGCCGCCTGACCAAGGCGGCCATGGCCATCCTGGCCGACCTCGACAAGGACACGGTCGACTTCAAGGAAAACTACGACGGCAAGGAGAGCGAGCCGGCCGTCCTGCCGTCGCGCATCCCCAACCTGCTGGTCAACGGCTCCGGCGGCATCGCCGTCGGCATGGCCACCAACATCCCGCCGCACAATCTGGGCGAAATCATCGATGCCTGCCTGGCGATGATCGACCACCCCGACATCAGCACCGACGCGCTTCTGGACATCGTGCCTGGCCCCGACTTCCCGACCGGGGCCGAGATCGTCGGCCGCTCCGGCGCCCGCCAGGCGCTGCTCACCGGCCGCGGCTCGATTGTCATGCGCGGCCAGGCGACCATCGAGGAGATACGAAAGGACCGCGAGGCGATCGTCATTACCTCGGTGCCCTACCAGGTGAACAGGTGGGCCATGGTCGAGCGCATCGCCGAACTGGTGCGCGAAAAGCGCATCGAGGG
>DASQSO010000217.1:0-9105 GCA_035642335.1 Caulobacteraceae bacterium | reverse complement strand
TGAAAGCACGATCCCGCCGCCCAGGCCTGCGGCGCATTGGCGCCCAGATACTGCACGGGAAAATTGGACGGGGTGCGATTAACGCCCGCGTAGAGTTCGGGCGCCTGGTGCAGGGTGAAAAAACTGATGGCGCCGGAAATGTCGCGGGCGCCAGGCCGCATGGGATGGAAGGCCAGACCTTCGGCCTCGACCCGGGGTCCGAACTCGCTCTGGGTGGCGATAACCGGGAAATAGCCCCTGGCGCGCAGTTCAAGCGCGATGGCGATGAAGGGGTTGAGGTCGCCGGAGGACCCGCAGGTTGAAAGTACGATCTTCCGCCTAGACAGCATACCGTCCATCCACCCCCATCAACCTTACAAAAACGCCGACCAAGACGAACCGTTCACCCGCCAGCGGGGTCGCCGTCAAGACAGGGTGTACAGCCTGCACCGTACCGCGGCCAGCCCAGCGGTCGGCTCAAGTGGGCGCCGGCGGGCTGTTTTGCAACCGGTTCAGGCTGTTGTAGGGCCTGCGGCCAATGCGCCGCTTGTCGCCCTTCAGCACCTCATGGCGGGTTTCCGCGCCGTCGCGCCAGAAATGGACATCAAACCGGGCGCCCAGAAAATGTAGGTCGATCAAGGTGATATCCGGCAGCCAGTCGGGCAGGTCGGGGTCGAAATAGATGCGGCCGGCCGGAGCGTCTGGCTGGAACCCCAGCATGGCCTGGATCAGGTGAAAGCACGATCCCGCCGCCCAGGCCTGCGGCGCATTGGCGCCCAGGTACTGCACGGGAAAGTTGGACGGGGTGCGCGTAACGCCGGCGTAGAGTTCGGGCGCCTGGTGCAGGGTGAAAAAACTGACGGCGCCGGAAATGTCGCGGGCGATTCGCGCCGCCTCGGCCGCGAAGCCGTAGCGGCGGAAGCCGAGCGCGATCAGTCCGTTATCGTGCGGCCAGACCGACCCGTTCTGGTAGGACATCGGGTTGTAGGCCGGGTGGTCGGACGAAAGGGTGCGGATGCCCCACCCGCTCCACATGTCGGGCGCCATCAGCCGGCGCACGACCGCCTCCGCCCGCTCCGGCGGCACGATGCCCGACCAGAGCAGATGGCCCGGATTGGAGGCGACGCTCAGCACCTTTTTTTTGTCGCCATCGAGCGCCAGGGCGTAGAAGCCGAACGTGTCGTCCCAGAAGACCTCGTTGAAGCGGCGATAGAGTCGCTCGGCCTTCTCGTTCAGAGCCTTGGCCCGGTCCGGCTTGCCGAGCGCCTCGAACACCTGGGCCATGCGCCGCCAGGCGTCATAGACATAGCCCTGCAGTTCACAGAGCGCCTTAGGGCCCTTCACCAGCGTCCCGTCGGGATAGACGATCGCCTCGCCGGCGTCCTTCCAGCTCTGGTTCTCGTAGCCGCGGGTCGAGCGGGTCTGGTATTCCTGGAAGCCGTCGCCGTCGCGGTCTCCATGGTCGTCGATCCAACTCAGGCAGCCCTCGGCCGTCTCCATATGCTGTTCGATCAGCTTCAGGTCGCCCGAACAGAGCCAGGCGTGATGCAAGAGGATGAGATAGAGCGGCGTGGCGTCAGCCGTGCCGTAATAGGGCGTGTGCGGAATGAGCTTGAAGTGGGCCAGCTCGCCGAGCCTCAGCTCGTGCATGATCTTGCCAGGTTCGGCGTCGCGTTCGTCGTCGCGCTCCTTGGCCTGCCATTCGGCCAGCGCGATCAAGGTCGCGCGGGCGAACTTCGGATAGGACATGTTGGTCTGCAGCGATGTCATCAGGGTGTCGCGGCCGAACAGAGCGACAAACCAGGGCACTCCGGCGGCCGGGACGAACTGGCGCGGACCGGTCTCGCTGGTGGGAAGCCGAAGGGAGGATATGTCCTCCACCGCCTGGCGATAGAAACGATAGAGCTCCTCGTTGGAGGTTTCGACCTTCATGACCTCGTCGCGCCATCGATCGGCCCGCCGGGCGGTCCTGGACTCGTCATGGCCATCGAAGCAGGCCCGCGGGGCGAGGAAGCGGTCGCGGCCGTTGCGGAAGCCGTAAAGCAGGCAGCTGTGCCATGACGCGCCAGGCGCTAGGTCGATATCGAAGCTGAGCCGGCCGTTGGCGTAGACCGGCGGCCGGTCTACGCCGCGGAAGCGCAAGATCACCTCGCGATGAAAGTCCTTGTTGCGATAGATGGCCCTGAGCTGCGCGCGACGCGATGACCACTGGGTATTGATGTGGCCCCGGCGGACGATCTCGCCGCTCTTGACCTCGAACATATCGGCGAAGTCGGAACGGATCAGAACCTCGAGGTTGAAGCGCACGCGCTTTTGGCCGTAATTGGTGATGTCGAAGTCTTCGTGCAGACCGGGGCCGATAGTGCGGCCGAGCTCGAAGCTCAGGCAGCGCTCGGGGATATCCCCGTCCTCGGTCAGGATTTTCCGATTGGTCAGAAAGACGCTAGCGGCGAAATGGGTGATGGGCGCCGATGACAGCAAATCCCACGGCACGCCGTTGGCGAAAACGTACCAGGACGAGATCATGCGGGTGTCGAGGAAATAGAGTCCGCGGTCGGTAGGCCAGGGCATCTGGCCGTCGCGGTCGGTAAGCAGGACGGCGTGCCCCTGATGCACGACCAGCTGCTCGGGTCCGACCGTGATCTCCAGATTCATGGGTTCATCCCCTGCCCGCGCCCTTGCTTAGCGCCCAAGCTGAACAATCGATCCCTCGAAACCGTCCCTATGCGGCCTTCAGCCCAAGGCTTTCCGCCACCACCGGATGCACGATGCGGCCGTCCAGCACGTTCAGGCCGTCGCGCAGGTGCGGGTCGCGGTCGAGCGCGCCGCGCCAGCCGTGGTCAGCGAGCGCCAGGACAAACGGCAAGGTGGCGTTGTTCAGCGCATAGGCCGAGGTGCGGGCCACCGCGCCCGGCATGTTGGTGACGGCGTAGTGCACAACGCCCGCGACCACGAAGGTCGGGTTGTCGTGGGTGGTCGGCCGGCTGGTCTCGAAGCAGCCCCCCTGGTCGATCGAGATGTCCACCACCACCGAGCCCGGCCGCATGGATTCGATCATGGCGCGGGTGACCAGCTTGGGCGCCGCCGCGCCGGGGACCAGCACCGCGCCGATGATCAGGTCGGCCCGGGCGACCTGGCGCTCGATATTGTCCACCGTGGCGTAGAGGGTCTGGATCTTGGAGCCGAACCGCAGGTCGAGTTCCTTCAACCGGCGCATGGAATTGTCGATGATGGTGACCTGGGCCTCCATGCCCATGGCCATGCGCGCGGCGTTGGTGCCGGAAACGCCCCCGCCAAGCACCAGCACCTTGGCCGCCGGCACGCCCGGAACCCCGCCCAGCAGCATGCCGGCGCCGCCCTGTTCCTTCTCCAGGCAGTGGGCGCCGACCTGGACGCTCATCCGCCCGGCCACCTCGCTCATCGGCGACAGCAGCGGCAGGCCGCCGCGATCGTCGGTGACGGTCTCATAGGCGATGGCCACGGCGCCCGACTTCATCAGCCCCTCGGCCTGGGCCGGATCGGCGGCCAGGTGCAGGTAGGTGAACAGCACCTGGCCGGGGCGCAGCAGCGCGATCTCGCGGCTTTGCGGCTCCTTCACCTTCACGATCATCTCGGCCTTGACGAAGACCTCGGCGGCGTCAGCGGCGATGGCGGCGCCGGCAGCGCGGTAGACGGCGTCATCGTGGCCGATGCCGGCGCCGGCGCCCGTCTCCACCACCACCCGATGGCCGTGATGGATCAGCTCGCGCACGCTGCCGGGGGTGAGTCCGACGCGATGCTCCTGGACCTTGATCTCCTTGGGCGCGCCGACAAGCATCTTGCTTCCTCACTCGCGAGTAACGACCATCAAGCGGGACGATCGGGGCGGCGTCCAGGCGGAAGGTCGAGGCCTGGACGGCAGATGGGGGCGGCATGGGCGGAACGAAATGGGGCCTGGCCGCCGGACCGGACTCTACGGTGCTTCTGCACCGGGCGGGCGGCCAAATCTACCGCGCACCGCACGCGATCCCAAGCCTCGTCCGACTTGGGCGCGGCGTGGATTCCGCGATCGCATCCCAATTTTCAACTCGACGGCGGCGTCAATCTCGGGCTGAACAATCAGATGCCGGCGGCCTAAGGCCTATGTCGGCGTCTCACAACGATTCTAGGGACCGCGAATTTCAATGGATAGGGTATTGCCTCAACCGACCCCGGAAACGCAGCATTTCTGGGACGGGTGCAAGGTGGGCGAACTTCGCCTGCAGCGCTGCACCGAATGTCAGAAGACCTATTTCCCGCCTCGGCCGTTTTGCCCGGTCTGCGGCTCGCGCAGCGTCGAGGTGTTCAAGGCCACCGGCCGCGGCTTCCTCTACAGCTACGTCATCAACCACCGCCCGCGCCCGGATTTGGGGACCGAGCCGCACTCGATCGCGGTCGTCCAGCTCGACGAAGGCCCGCGGATGATGACCAACATCGTCGGCTGCCCACAGACGCCGGAAGCACTGAAGCTCGACATGCCGGTGAAGGTGACCTTCGAAAGCTTCAGCGACGAGATCTCCCTGCCCTTCTTCCAACCCGCGGGAGCCTGACGTCATGAAGCGCAATTCCGTTGCGGTCGTCGGCGCCGCCGAGACCACCCAAATGGGCCGTATCCCCGACGTGTCGGTGATCGGCCTGCACGCCGACGCGGCCCTGAACGCCCTTGAGGATGCCGGCCTGAGGCCGTCGGATATCGACGGCGTCGCCACCGCGGGCGCCAGCCCGGTGGAGCTGGCCCACTATCTGGGCATCACCCCAACCTATGCCGACGGCACCAGCGTCGGCGGCTGCTCCTTCATGCTGCACGTCCGCCATGCGGCGGCGGCGATCAATGAGGGCCTGTGCAACACCGTGCTGATCACCCACGGCGAGAGCGGCCGCTCCCGCGTCGGCGCCGGCGGCCGGTTCGGCGGCGGTGGCGCATCGAGCCTGTCCGGCCAATTCGAGGCGCCCTACGGCCCGGTCGGCCCGCCCTCGATGTTCACCATCCCGGTGCTTCGCTACATGAAGACCAACAACGTCACCGAGGAAGACCTGGCCATGGTCGCGGTAATCCAGCGCGAGTGGGCGGCGATGAACCCACGCGCTAGCATGAAGGACCCGATCACGGTCGACGACGTCCTGAACTCGCGCATGATCGCCTGGCCGTTCCGCATGCTAATGTGCTGCCTCGTCACCGACGGCGGCGGCGCGTTGATCCTGACCAGCGCCGGGCGGGCCAAGGACTTCCCACAAAAGCCGGTCTATATCCTGGGCACGGGCGAAAGCGTCGAGACGCCGATGGTCAGCCAGATGAACGACTTCAACTTCTCGACCGCCTTCCGGGTCTCCGGCAAGAAGGCGTTCGACGAGGCGGGCATCAAGCACTCCGACGTCGACCACCTGATGATCTACGACGCCTTCGCCCACCTGCCGCTCTACGGCCTCGAGGACCTTGGCTTCTGCAAACCGGGCGAGGCCAAGGACTTCATCAATGAGCGGAACACCGCGCCGGGCGGCAAACTGCCGCTGAACACCAACGGCGGCGGGCTCTCCTACATGCACTCGGGCATGTACGGCATGTACGCCATGCAGGAGAGCGTGCGGCAGTTGCGCGGCATCGCGCCGGCCCAGGTGCCGAACGCCAAGATCTCGATCGCCCACGGCGTCGGCGGCATGTTCGCCGCCTCGGGGACGATCGTGTTCTCCAACGAGAAGGGGTGAACGGCGCCCGCCGTTTCACCCACAGAGCCCCGCGCGAGCGGGGCCTTAACCTGCTGTCGGCCGCCGCATTGCTCGCGGCGGCCGTTTGCCCGGCCAGCTTCGGTGTCGCCAGGGCCCGGCCGGTCTTCGGCGCCCGGGATGGGTGCGGCGGTCACCGCGCTTACGCCGCGGCGGCCTGGGCCAACGCCGCCTCCGAGGCCACCCTGCCCCTGACGCCGTTCGGACGGCCGGAAACCGGCTGGGCCATCTATGCCCCGGCCATCGCCCGCACGGCGCACACGGCCTGCGCCGCCGACACCACCGGCTTCGCCGCCGCCGTGGCGCGCTGGCAGTTCGCGCACGGCCTGACGCCCCACGGCGCGGTCGACCCCGCGACCTTCGCCGCGATGAAGGACATCTGGCAAAAGCGCCGCCCCTTTGTCGCCCTGCGCGAGCAAGGCATATGCCCCGACCCGCCAACCGACCTCACGCCCCTGACGACGGAAGAAAGCCGCATCGACAAGGTGGTCGAACTGCGGCCCAGGGCGCTGAAAGCGCTGCGCCGCATGGTCGCCGCCGCCAGACGCGATGTGCCGGAAATCGCCGCCGACCCCCAGATGCTCAGCGTCTTCTCCGGCTATCGCGATCCGGCCGATGACGCCGCCCGCTGCACCGCCGAGCAGAACTGCCAGGGGCTGGTGCGCGCCGAATGCTCCGCCCACCGCACCGGCCTCGCCGTCGATCTGATCCTGGGCTCCCCGCCGGGCTTCGCGGCCGATTCGTCGGACGATACGAACCGGCTCTATCAGTCGCGCGCCCCAGCCTACCTGTGGCTGGTCGCCAACGCGCGCCGCTTCGGCTTCGTCAACTACGTCTTCGAGCCGTGGCATTGGGAGTGGACGGGGCAGAAGGCGCGATGAATTCCATCTTCCACCGCAAGACCCTGTCGCTTGAGGCCCTGCACCCGGACCAGCGGCTGAAACCCACCCTCAGCTGGCGCCACCTGATCCCGCTCGGCGTCGGCGCCATCGTCGGCACCGGCATCTACACCCTGATCGGAGTCGGCGCGAACCTGGCCGGCCCGGCCGTGCTGCTTTCCTTCCTGGTCGCCGGCGTGGTCTGCGCCTGCGCGGCGCTGGCCTATGCCGAGGTCGCGACCATGATCCCGGTATCCGGCAGCGCCTACACCTACAGCTACGTGGTGCTTGGCGAGATCATCGCCTGGATCATCGGCTGGAGCCTGATCCTGGAATATTCGCTGGTGGTCAGCGCGGTCGCCGTCGGCTGGTCCGGCTATGCGGTCGGCTTCCTGAACGCGGTCGGCGCCCATCTGCCGCCGGCCTTGAGCGCCGGCGTCGCCGCCGGGGGCGTGCTCAACCTGCCCGCTGTCTTGGTAATCGGCGTGGTGGCCGCCCTGTTGATGCTCGGCACGCGTGAGAGCGCCACCGCCAACGCCGTGCTGGTGGCGGTGAAGATCATCGCCCTCGGCCTGTTCGTCGCGGTCGCCGCACCGCATTTTCACGCCGCCAATCTTCACCCCTTCATGCCTTTCGGCTTCGTCGGCCGCGACATCGCCGGGACCAGCCACGGGGTGATGGCGGCGGCGGCGATCATCTTCTTCGCTTTCTACGGTTTCGACGCCCTCTCCACGGCCGCCGAAGAGACCAGAAACCCCGGCCGCGATCTGCCGATCGGCATCATCGGCTCCATGCTCGCCTGCATGGCCATCTACGTGATCGTCGCCGCCGCCGCGGTCGGCGCCGTGCCGTTCCAGCGTTTCGCGGGCAGTCCCGAGCCGCTGACCCTGATCCTGCGCGATCTGGGGCAGGGCTGGACGGCCATCGCCATCGGGGCCGCCGCGGTCATCGCCTTGCCCACAGTGATCCTGGCCTTCCTCTACGGCCAGAGCCGGATCTTCTTCGCCATGGCCCGCGATGGCCTCCTGCCCCGCGGCCTCGCCAGGGTGAACCCGCGCACGGGCACGCCGGTGCGGATAACCCTGGCCACCGCCCTGGTCGTCGCGATCCTGGCGGGGCTCGCGCCACTCGACCAGATCGCCTCGCTGGCCAATGCCGGCACGCTGGCGGCCTTCACCGCCGTCTCGGTCTGCCTTTTGGTGCTGCGCCGACGCGCGCCCGACCAGCCGCGAGTCTATCGCACGCCGCTGGCCTGGATCGTCGGGCCTCTGGCCATCGCCGGCTGTCTTTATCTGTTCTGGAGCCTGCCGCTGAAAACCCGGCTGTTCTTCGCCGCCTGGAACCTGATCGGCCTCGCCGGCTACTTCCTCTGGCGCTCCCGCCGGGCCAAGGCGCCCTGACCGGCTTCAGTTGCGCAGCCCGCCAGGGCCCATATTGGCGCCGAGCACGCAGAGCGGCCGGCCGTGGGAGATCACTATGGTCACCGGCGAGGTTCGCGGCAGGTAGTAGGTGCTGCTTTGCCCGACGGTGACCGCCAGCGCGCCCGGGTCGTTGAACTGGCAGACCGGAACCTGGGTGGCGCTGCGGCCGCCGTCGTCGCCGATCTCGGCGCAGTTCACCAGGCCATAGGAGCGCACGACATGGGTCTGGTCGAAATCGAATGGGCGCAGCGGCGGAAAGCCGGAGTTCAAATAGGCCCGCTGCGACACCGTCGGGCAGGGCGGCGCGATCGGCGTCCAGGCCCGCGCCTTGGCCATGGCCGAAAACCGCATGGCTCCCAGGACCAGGGCGATGATCACCACCGCGACCAGGCCGCCGGCGGTCGCGGTGATCCGCATCCGCCTCGCCTCGCGCTTTCCCCGGTTCCAATGGTCATTGCTCATCGATGAGTTCTATCGTGGGAGCGGGCGCGCGGGCTAGAGGCGCGATTTCCAGGTCGCACCGTCCCCCGGCCGTGCCATCATGGGGCCAAGGAGGAGCCATGGTCGATCTGAAGCGCATCGCTGTGTTGCTGGACGAGCGCCGCCCCGGCCACGCGCTGCCGCGCGCCTTCTATACCGATGCCGAGGTCTTCGCGTTCGACCGGGAGGCGATCCATCGCCGATCGTGGATCCTGGCCGGTTTCGAGGTGGAGCTGCCCCGTGCCGGCAGCCACATGGCGCTGACCATCGCCGGCGCGCCGGTATTCGTCGTGCGCGGCCAGGACGGCGCCCTGCGCGGCTTCCACAACACCTGCCGTCACCGCGGCTCGCGCATCCTGGCCGACGGCAAGGGCGCGGCGGCCAGGCTGGTCTGCCCCTACCATCGCTGGACCTATGACTTGAGTGGCGATTTGGTGCACGCCGCGCGCATGGGCGATGATTTCGAGCCTTGCGACCACGGCCTGCACCCCATCCATGTCGAGACCTGCGCCGGCGCCGTCTATGTCTGCGTCACCGACGATGCGCCGGACTTCCAGGCCTTCCGCGACAGGCTTACCCCGCTGCTGGCGCCCCATCGGCTGCACGAC
>DASQSO010000216.1:0-7940 GCA_035642335.1 Caulobacteraceae bacterium | reverse complement strand
GGGACCGGTCTGGCGATCGACTACGCCCATACTGGCCGGTCGCTTGACGCCCCGGCCATTGTCGCTGAGGCCCGCGCCGGCGAGGCGGCGGCCGCCGCCGCCCTCGACCGTTACGTCGATCGACTCGGCCGCGCCCTGGCCACCATCGTCAATGTGGTCGATCCGGACGTCATCGTGCTGGGCGGCGGCATGTCGAACGTCGCGGAGCTTTACGAACGCGTTCCCGCCGTCATCGGAGCTTACGTCTTCTCCGATGTCTGGGAGACGCCGGTGGTCGCCGCCGTTCACGGCGACTCCTCCGGGGTGCGCGGCGCGGCCTGGCTCTGGCCGGCGACATGAGCGCCATTTGCCGCGACTGCTTCTGGCTGGGCGAGACAGCGCCAAGGCGCTGCCCGGCCTGCGGCTCGCCACGCATGGTCGCGCATCCGGAGCTGACGCGGCTGACCATCGCCCACCTCGACTGCGACGCCTTCTACGCCTCGGTGGAGAAGCGCGACCGGCCAGAGCTGCGCGACCAGGCGGTGATCGTCGGCGGCGGCAAGCGCGGCGTGGTCACCACCTGCTGCTATATCGCCCGGCTTTCCGGCGTGCGCTCGGCCATGCCGATGTTCCAGGCCAAGCGCCTCTGCCCGGACGCGGTGGTCATCGCGCCGGCCTTTTCCAAGTACCGCGCCGAGAGCGCCCGCATCATGGCCAGGCTGGAGGCGCTGACGCCGCTGGTGCAGCCTCTGTCGCTGGACGAGGCCTGGGTCGACCTGGCTGGCTCCGAGCGCCTGCATCACGGCTCGCCAGCCGAGGTGCTGATCCGGCTGCAGGCGCGGATCGAGCGCGAGATCGGCATTACCGTCTCCATCGGCCTCGCCGCCAACAAGTTCCTGGCCAAGATCGCCTCGGACCTGGACAAGCCGCGTGGATTTTCGGTGATCGCGGCCGACGAGGCGCAAAGCTTTCTGGCGCCTCGTCCGGCCTCGATCCTGCCTGGCGTCGGTCCGGCCTTCGCCAAGGCGCTGCGGACCGCCGGTTTCGCCACGGTCGGCGACCTGGCCCGCGCCGAACCGCAAGCCCTGGTGAAGCGCTGGGGCGCCTATGGTCTCAGGCTCTCCGAACTGGCTCACGGCCACGACACTCGCGGCGTTGATCCAGACCAGGTGCGCAAGACCATCAGCGCCGAGACCACCTTCTTCGACGACCTGACCACCATCGAGCCCTTGGAAGACCGGCTCTGGCCGCTCTGCGAGCGCGTCGCGCGCCAGGCGCGGGGCGCCGGCGTCGCCGGCCGCGTCGCCACCCTGAAGCTGAAAACCGCCGACTTTCGCCAGATCACCCGCCGCCGGACCCTGGCCGTGCCCACCCAGGCGGCGCGCACCCTGTTCAGCGTGGCGCGTGAGCTGCTGGCCGCCGAGGCCCACGGCCAGGCCTGGCGGTTGATCGGCGCCGGCCTTTCCGATCTGGTCGACGCCAGCGACGGCCTCGACATGTTCGCCGAGGACGAGCGCCGCGCGCGCCGCAACGAGCAGACCATCGACGCGGTGCGCGCCCGGTTCGGTCCGGACGCCATCGTCAGCGCCAGGACCCTCAAGAAGCAAGAACCCTGAAGAAGGATATGCATGAGGGGTGACGGGGCGGCGGCCTAAGGGTTATGACCAGCACGTTCAATGGAGACCGCATGTCCGAGGTCGAAGGCTATGAGCAGCAGGTTCAAGGCGGCCGAATGTCCGACGTCGAAACGCGCCTGACCGAGATGGGAGTCGTGCTGCCGGCGCCCAATGCGCCGGTGGCCAACTACCTGCCCTTCGTGCGCTCGGGGCCTATGCTCTACATCTCCGGCCAGGTCTCGATCGACGCCAATGGCGGCATCAAGGGGCTGGTCGGCGACGACATCGACCTGAAGGCCGGCAAGGCCGCCGCCTTCCTGTGCGGGGTCAACCTGATCGCCCAGATGAAGGCCGCGGTCGGCGACCTCGACCAGATCCTGCGGGTGGTCAAGCTGGGCGGATTCGTCCAGGCGGGACCGGGATTTTACGAAATTCCCCAGGTCCTGAACGGCTGCTCGGACCTTATGGTGCGGGCGTTTGGCGAGGCCGGCCGCCATGCCCGCTCGGCGGTGGGCGTCTATCGCCTGCCGATGAACTTCGCCGTCGAGGTTGACGCCATCGTGGAGGTCCTATGACGCTCGTTGACGATCTCGCGCCGCGGCAGCGCTTCGGCGAGGCCTGGGACCGATTGTTCGATCCGCCGATCGCCCACCGCGGCCTCTGGTCGCCCGACGGCGCGCCGGAGAACTCGCTGGCGGCGTTCCAGGCGGCCTGCGCCCACGGCTACGGCATCGAGCTGGACGTGCAGCTTTCCTCCGATGGCCAGGCCTTCGTCTTCCACGACAGCCGCCTCGAGCGGATGAGCGGCGCCGAGGGCCGGCTGTCCGACCATTCCGCCGCCGATCTGGCCACATTGCGCCTGAAGGGCACGGACGAGCCGATCCCGACCCTGGCCGACACCCTGACCGAGGTCGGCCACCGCGCCATGGTGCACATCGAACTGAAGACCCCGGCCGGCGATGTCGGCCCCTTGGAAAGGCGGGTGCACGAGATTCTGATCGACCATAACGGCCCGGTCTCGATCATCGGCTTCAACCCCTACTCCCACGCCTGGTTCGCCCAGCATCACCCGAACGTCCTGCGCGGCCTGGACAGCTACTCCTATACCGACGAGGGCTCGCGCAAGATGGCCCCCGAGCAACGCAAGGCCTATGGGCGGCTGGAGCATGTGGCCATCGCCAAGCCGCACTTCCTGGCCCTCGGCATGGACATGCTGCCCAGCGCCCGCGCCGACGACTATCGCGCCAAGGGCATGCCGATCGTCGCCTGGACGGTGCGCTCGCCGGCCGAATGGGAAAAGGTGCGCGACGGCTGCGACAACCTGATCTTCGAGGGCTTCGCTGCGTGATCGACGTCAGACCGGCGGTGAAGGTTCACGGCCGGATCCGAGAGATCGGCCGCGAGGCCTGGGACGCCTGCGCCGCGACGCCGGAATATCAGGATAATCCTTTCATGTCGTTTGACTTCCTCGACGTTCTCGAGGAGTCGGGCTGCGCCGTCGAGCGCACCGGTTGGGGTCCGCGACACATCTCGGTCGAGGATGTGAACGGCCGCGTCGCGGCGGTCATGCCGCTCTATCTGAAATCTCACAGCCAGGGCGAATACATCTTCGACGGCTCATGGGCCGACGCCTACGAGCGGGCCGGCGGGGCCTATTATCCCAAGCTGCAATGCGCCTCGCCCTTCTCGCCGGTGACCGGCCCGCGGCTGATCGTGCGCCAGGACGTCGACCGCGACGCGGCGCGCAAGGTGCTGCTGGGCGGCGCGCTCACCGTCTGCGACCGCTTCGGCGCCTCCTCCCTGCACGTCACCTTCCCATGCGAGACCGACTGGCGGTTCATGGGCGAACAGGGCCTGCTGCAACGGCAGAACCAGCAGTATCACTGGCGCAACGCCGGCTATGCGACCTTCGACGATTTCCTGGCCGCCCTGTCGTCCGGCCGGCGCAAGACCATCCGCCGCGAGCGGCGCGACGCCCAGGCGGGGCTGGAGATCGTCGGACTGACCGGCCAGGCCCTCACCGAGGACCACTGGGACGCCTTCTTCGCCTTCTACATGGACACCGGGTCGCGCAAGTGGGGCCGCCCCTATCTCAGCCGCCGCTTCTTCTCGCTGCTGGGCGAGCGCATGGCCGACAAGGTGCTGCTGATCATGGCCCGCCGCGGAGAACGCTGGATCGCCGGGGCGCTGAACCTGATCGGCGCCGACTGCCTCTATGGCCGCAACTGGGGTTGCGTCGAGGACGTGCCCTTCCTGCATTTCGAGCTTTGCTACTACCAGGCGATCGAACACGCCATCGCCCTTGGCCTGGACCGGGTCGAGGCGGGCGCGCAAGGCCAGCACAAGATCGCCCGCGGCTACCTTCCCTCACCGGTCTATTCCTGCCACTGGATCGCCGATAAGGCGCTGCGCGTCCCGGTCGCCCGCTTCCTGGAACAGGAGCGCCAGGCGATCGAGGGCGAAATGGAATGGCTGGAGGAGGCCTACTCGCCGTTCAAGGCCCTCTAGATGGAAACCACGCCGTGGCCGCCGGCCGTCACCCTCGAAGGCCAGCACGCTGTCCTGGCGCCACTCAGCCCTGACCACGCCGCCGCCCTGGCCGACGCGGCCAGGGACGGCGAGCTCTGGAAGCTCTGGTACACCGGCGTCGCCTCACCAGAGACCATGGCCGCCGATATCGAGCGCCGGCTGAGCCTGCGCGCCGACGGCGCCATGCTGCCGTTCACGGTGATCGCCCGCGCCTCCGGCCAGCCGGTGGGCATGACCACCTATATGAACATCGAGGCCCGGACCCCGCGCGTCGAGATCGGCTCGACCTGGTATCGCGCCTCGGTCCAGCGGACGCAGATCAACACCGAGTGCAAGCTCATGCTGCTCGGCCACGCCTTCGAGACCCTGGGTTGCCCAGCCGTCGAGCTGCGCACGCATTTTCTCAACACCCAGAGCCGCCGCGCCATCGAGCGGCTGGGCGCGAAGCTGGACGGGGTGCTGCGCAATCACATGCGCATGCCCAACGGCACGCTGCGCGATACTTGTGTCTACTCGATCCTTGAGAGCGAATGGCCGACGGTGCGCACGCACCTCGAATGGCAACTGCAAAGGACGCGTTAGGCCGTGTCCGACTTCGATCTCGACGCCTATTTCGCCCGCATCGGCTATGGCGGCCCGGTCGAGCCGACGCTGGAGACCCTGACCGCCATCCACGCCCTGCAGGTGGCGGCCATCCCGTTCGAGAACCTCGATCCGCTGCTCGGCCGGCCGGTGAACCTCGACATCGCCCCACTGCAGGCCAAGCTGGTCGGCTCTCGACGCGGCGGCTACTGCTTCGAGCTCAACGCCCTGTTCAAGGCGGCGTTGGAGACCCTGGGCTATACGGTCACCGGCTTGGCGGCCCGGCCGCGCTGGATGGCGCCGCCGGATGCGCCGCTCAGCAGTCGCACGCACATGCTGCTGAAGGTCGCCCTGCCCGACGGCCTCTATCTCGCCGACGCCGGCTTCGGCGCGCAGCTGCTCGACGCGCCGCTGAAGCTGCAGGCTGGCGTCGACCAGTCGACGGCCTGGGGCGAGTGGCGCCTTACCCATGCCGAAGGCGCCCTCAGCCTGGCCGTGCGCCTGCCCGACGATTGGCAGCCGGTCTACATCTTCACCCACGAGCCGCAACATCCGGCCGACTACGAGATGGGCAGCTGGTTCACCGCGACCCGACCCCAGTCGCTATTCGTCAATAATCTGTTGGCCGAGCGGCTGACCGACGCCTTCCGCTACAACCTGGTCAATCACAAGCTGACCGAGCGGGCGCGGGGCGGCTCGGCCATGACCCACACCCTTACCAGCGCCGCCGAACTGGGCGAGGTGCTGGACAAGCTGTTCGATATCGAGCCGCCCGAACCGATTGAGGCGGTATTCGCGAAGTTGCCGCCGGCGGCCTAACCCGCACAGCCCCAGCGGGCATGGTCGCTCGCCTCGGTGTTTGTTAGAGCATGGCCAAAGCCGATACGGGTCCGCAAGCTATGAGCATCGACGGCGCTTACGACGACGCCAACATCTTCGCCAAGATCCTGCGCGGCGAGGCGTCCGCGGCCAAGGTCTATGAGGACGACCACGTGCTGGCCTTCATGGACGTCTTCCCACAGAGCCGCGGCCACACCCTGGTGGTCTCCAAGGAGAGCAAGGCGCGCAACCTTTTGGAGATCGAAGCCGAGCCGCTGCAACATCTGGTCCTCGGCGTCCAGCACCTCGCCCGCGCCGTGCGCCTGGCGCTGCGGCCGGACGGGATCATGGTCGGCCAGTTCAACGGCGCCGCCTCGGGGCAGAGCGTCTTCCACCTGCATTTCCACATCATCCCACGCTGGACCGGCGTCGCCCTGACGCCCCACGGCCAGGGCGGCATGGCCGACCCCACTGAGCTGGCGGCGCTGGCCAAGCAGATCGAGGCGATGATCAAGTGACCACCTCGCGACCTCATTCATAAACACGACCCCGATGACCGACTGTCGTCACGCGGATTCGTTCGACGTCGTCTTCGATGACATAGAGCACCCGGTAATCGCCGACGCGTAGCCGATAGCCCTCGCGCCCCACCAGCGCTTTTACATTCGGGGCGCCACGCGGATCGGCGGACAGGCCCGCCCGGGCTTTTAAAATCCGGGGCCTCACCGCCTCGGGGAGGTCGCGGAGCTGTTTAACCGAGCGTCGTTCAAATTCAAGCCGCCAAACCACCTCGGCGCGCCTGATCGTTCAGCCGTGATCGAGAGGAATGCCGAGCTCAACCGCCAAAGCGTCAAGTCCGACTCGCCCTTCGTTGTCCGGGTGAGCCATGGAGGCCCGCAAGAGCGCCCTGTCACGCTCGTCTTCCAGCCGTTCCAACTCGACCGGGGTGAGCATCATGGCCACCGTCTCGCCCTCCTGGCTCACGGGCACCGGGCCGCCATCTCGCTTCAATCGGGCGAGCGCGTCGTCAAAGGACGAGGCCGATCGGGTTCTGCGGGTGCTGGGCATGGGAACTCCTCGGCCTCATCATATCTTAGTTTCCAGCCCTTCCAACGCCGCCATAAATGTCGAAATGGAAGACTGCCCAATGAGGCACACGTGCAAGATGCGCTTCTCCTGCGGTTGACCCGCCTCTCATCCGAAGGGCATCGGTTCGATTACCTGCGCCCGGATGGAACGGGCGAAACGTTCGAACTGGAGGGCGAGGCGCAGCTGTTCCGCGACCTGCTGCACTTCGCCGTCGAGAGCGAGGCGGGCCTGCGGGGCTCCTTCTACGGCCTAGTCGCCAGGATCGGCGGCTATGCCGAACTCGCTGTCGCCGGCGGCGCGGCGCTGGGCGGCGAGATGGCCGTCACGGCACGAGTAGTCGACGCCCTGGCCGAGGCGCTGCGGGAAGACGGGCTGGACGACGAGGCCTTCGTCGACCAGGCGAGCGCGAGCCTCGCCGTCCACGACGAGCGCCCGCCGCGCTGGTTCACCGCCGATTTCGCCATGCGAATCCGCCAGCGCATGGCAGACCTTGCCGGCCGATGGCTCGCCACCCCGATCGGCGGGACGATGGAGCTGAACTTTCCGCTCAGGCGCTGAGCAACCTAGCCGGCCAGCACCGGTTCCTTTTCGCCCGGCGCGCCCTCGTCGGCGCCGCCGGCGACGTCGAAGTCGAAGGCGAGCTTGCCGTCCTTCAGCGTCACCATCACGTGGCCACCGCGGATCAGGCGGCCAAACAGGATCTCGTCGGCCAGCGGCTTCTTGATGTTCTCCTGGATCACCCTGGCCAGCGGCCGGGCGCCGTAGAGCTCGTCGAAGCCGTTCTTGGCCAGCCAGTCGGCCGCGTCGTCGGAAACCGCGACGGTGACATGCCGGTCGGCCAGCTGCGCTTCCAGCTGAATGACGAACTTGTGCACCACCTGGCGGATGATCTCCGGGGTCAGCGACTTGAAGGCCACGGTCGCATCCAGCCGGTTCCTGAACTCGGGCGAGAAGATGCGCTTGATCGCCTCCTCGTCCTCGCCCTCGGAGCGGCCGCGGCCGAAACCGATCGAGTTGCGCTGGCCTTCCGAAGCGCCGGCGTTGGTGGTCATGATCAGGATGACGTTCCTGAAATCCACCTTCTTGCCGACAGCGTCGGTGAGCGAGCCGTGGTCCATGACCTGCAGCAGGATGTTGTAGACGTCCTGGTGCGCCTTCTCGATCTCGTCGAGCAGGACCACCGCGTGCGGGTGCTGGTCGACCGCGTCGGTCAGCAGGCCTCCCTGGTCGAAGCCCACATAGCCCGGAGGCGCGCCGATCAGGCGGCTCACCGTGTGGCGCTCCATGTACTCGCTCATGTCGAACCGGAGCAGTTCGATCCCGAGC
>DASQSO010000215.1:0-5111 GCA_035642335.1 Caulobacteraceae bacterium | reverse complement strand
CCGCACTGATAATCCTTTTGCCTCAGAGACTTCGCCGCGCGCGGTCGCATGTTGGTGAATCTCTTAAAAACAAAAAGCGTGTTTCGCGCTTGAGTGAGCCTATGCAGTCTCAGTATGGTCTAATTCCATGGCGCGGTTGATCTTCATCACTGGCGGCGTGGTTTCCTCGTTAGGCAAAGGTCTTGCGTCGGCAGCCCTCGGCGCACTTTTGCAGGCGCGCGGCTATCGCGTGCGATTGCGGAAACTCGACCCCTATCTCAACGTCGATCCGGGGACGATGAGCCCCTATCAGCACGGCGAGGTGTTCGTCACCGACGACGGCGCCGAGACCGACCTCGACCTTGGCCACTATGAGCGCTTCACGGGCGTCTCGGCCACCAAGGCCGACAACATCACCACCGGCCGGGTCTATCAGACCATCCTGGAAAAGGAGCGGCGCGGAGACTATCTCGGCGCCACCGTGCAGGTGATCCCCCACGTCACCGACGAGATCAAACGTTTCATCTTGTCGGACGCCCGCGACGAGGCGGGCCGCGAGCCTGATTTCGTGCTGGTGGAGATCGGCGGCACGGTCGGCGACATCGAGGGCCTGCCGTTCTTCGAGGCCATCCGCCAGCTGGGCCAGGAGCTGCCCAGGCGCCACGCCTGCTTCGTGCACCTGACGCTGCTGCCGTTCATCAAGACCGCCGGCGAAATGAAGACCAAGCCGACCCAGCACTCGGTCAAGGAACTGCGCTCGATCGGCATCCAGCCGGACATTCTGCTCTGCCGCTGCGAACAGCCGATTCCGGCGGGCGAGAAGCGCAAGATCGCGCTGTTCTGCAACGTCCGGGAGAGCGCCGTCATCCAGGCGCTGGACGCCAAGAGCATCTACGCCGTGCCGCTGGACTATCACCATCAGGGCCTGGACGCCGAAGTGCTTTCGGTGTTCGGCATGACCGACGCGCCGGCGCCCGACCTCACGCGCTGGGCGGCGATCACCGAGACCCTGGCCCACCCGGACGGCGACGTGACCATCGCGGTGGTGGGCAAGTACACCGTGCTGAAGGACGCCTACAAATCCTACATCGAGGCCCTGGTGCACGGCGGCCTCGCCAACAATGTCGGCGTCAACATCGACTGGGTCGAATCCGAGGAGTTGGAGGCCGATCCCCAGGCCGCCGTCGAGCGGCTGGAGAACGCCGACGGCGTGCTGGTGCCTGGCGCCTTCGGCGAGCGGGGCTCCAACGGCATGCTGCGGGCGGTCCGCTTCGCCCGCGAGCACGATGTGCCCTATTTCGGCGTCTGTTTCGGCATGCAGATGGCGGTGATCGAGGCGGCCAGGAACCTGGCCGGCATCGGCTGCGCTTCCTCAAGCGAATTCGGGCCCACCGACGAGCCGGTGGTCGGTCTGATGACCGAATGGACTCAAGGCAACGAGCGAGTTCAACGTCAGGAGGGCGACGACCTGGGCGGCACGATGCGACTGGGAGCCTATGAGGCCGTCCTCATGGCCGGCTCGATGATCGCCGGCATCTACGGCGCCCATTCCATCTTCGAGCGCCATCGGCATCGCTACGAGGTCAATATCGGCTATCGCGAGCGGCTGGAGCGGGCAGGGCTGAAGATGGTCGGTCTGTCGCCGGACGGGGTATTGCCCGAGACGGTGGAGCGCCACGACCACCCCTGGTTCGTCGGCGTGCAGTTTCACCCCGAACTGAAGAGCCGGCCCTTCGCGCCGCATCCGCTCTACGCCAGCTTCATCGGCGCGGCGAAGACCAAGAGCCGGCTGGTGTAGCCCGAAGAAGCTCGTCAAGTCGTCCAGGCTGGCCGTCTGAACCCGGGTGGTGTCTCAGTTTCCAAATCCAGCCGTTGACAAGCATGGCGCGGCGCCGGGCAAGCGCCTATCATCTGTCGCATGAGCCATCACGCGGCCGTAGCGGTAGCGCATCTCCTGTCCACATTCGGCGTCCTGGTGGCGGTCGGCGCAAGCATGGTCGCCGTCTGGGCGTCTCGGAAGACCCCGGCCTTCCTTGAAACCCGGCGCGGTTTCAGGCATAGAGCCGCGCCCTAGTCGTCACGCCGTTCGAAAAGTTCCCCCATGGCCGTTCCTAAACGCAAAGTCTCTCCGTCGCGCGCCGGCATGCGCCGCTCGCACCATGCGCTGAAGCCGAACAGCTATATCGAGGACAAGGAGACGGGCGAGTTGCGCCGTCCGCACCACATCGATCTGAAGACCGGCATGTATAAGGGCCGCCAGGTCCTGACGCCCAAGGAAGACTAGCGGCCATCTGATCGTCGTCGTGGGGCGTCGACCACCCGGTTCCGTCATGGCCCGACTTGATCGGGCCACCCATGAACACCGTCTTGGATCAGTGTCTATGAGTCCCCCGTATTCCGCCGCTTTGCGGCTCCAGCGGGGGATGACGATTATTTGTGGGACGCGCCGAGGCTTTCCTTTGGGGCCGCCGTCGGGCTAACACCCGCGCGTCGCCGCAATATCAGGGGAGAGCCCGTGACCGAAATCGTCGACATCAACGCTCGCGAGATCCTCGACAGCCGCGGCAATCCGACGGTCGAGGTGGACGTGACGCTCGAGGACGGCTCTTTCGGCCGCGCCGCCGTGCCGTCGGGCGCCTCCACCGGCGCGCACGAGGCGGTTGAAAAGCGCGACGGCGACGACAGGCGCTTTGGCGGCAAGGGCGTTCGGCACGCGGTGGACGCGGTCAATGGCGAGATGTTCGACGCCCTGTCCGGCTTCGACGCCGAGGACCAGCGGCGCATCGACGAGATCCTGATCGCCCTGGACGGTACGCCGAACAAGAGCCGGCTGGGCGCCAACGGCATCCTCGGCGTTTCGCTGGCGGTGGCCAAGGCGGCGGCGATCTCGGCGTCGCTGCCGCTCTATAAGTATGTCGGCGGCGTCGGCGCCCACATCCTGCCGGCGCCGCAGATGAACATCATCAACGGCGGCGCCCACGCCGACAATCCGATCGACATCCAGGAGTTCATGATCCTGCCCACCGGCGCGGAGAGCTTCGCCGAGGCGCTGCGCATGGGCGCGGAGATCTTCCACAGCCTGAAATCGGCGCTGAAGGCCGCCGGCCATTCCACCAACGTTGGGGACGAGGGCGGCTTCGCCCCCAACCTGGCCTCGGCGGAAGCGGCGCTGGACTTCATCGTCAAGGCCGGTGAAACCGCCGGCTATACGCCCGGCCGCGACTTCAACCTCGGCCTCGATCCGGCCTCCAGCGAGTTCTTCAGGAACGGCCGCTACGAGATGACGGGCGAGGGCAAGTCGCTGGACCAGGCCGGCATGGTCGACTACCTGGCCGGCCTGGTCGCCAAATTCCCGATCATCTCGATCGAGGACGGCATGGCGGAGGATGATTTCGCCGGCTGGAAACTGCTCACCGAGCGGCTGGGCGGCAAGATCCAGCTGACCGGCGACGACCTCTTCGTCACCAACACCGGCCGGCTGGCCGAAGGCATCAAGGACGGCCTGGCCAATTCGATCCTGATCAAGGTCAACCAGATCGGCACCCTGTCGGAGACCCTGGACGCCATCGCCATGGCGCACCGCTCGGCCTATACTGCGGTGATGTCGCACCGCTCGGGAGAGACCGAGGACAACACCATCGCCGACCTTGCGGTCGCGACCTCCTGCGGCCAGATCAAGGCCGGATCGCTGTCCCGTTCGGACCGTCTGGCCAAGTACAACCAGCTCCTGCGCATCGAGGAGGAATTGGGCGACCAGGCGGTCTATGCTGGCGCGAACGCATTCAAGCGGCCCTAGACGCGGGAGAGGCCCCATGACCGAGCGCTTTGGACCTGAGCATCTGGAGGCGTGGCGGCGCGACGGCGGCGTCTCGATCCAGGGCTTCTTCACGCCGGACGAGGTGGCGGCCGTGGTCGCCGATTTCGAACACGTGTTCGGTCGCACCGAAGGCGCGGCCGATGGGTTGAACAAGAAGCGGGACGGGGAGGTCGGCCGCTTTCACGCCGCCCAGTTCAAGGGTATCGAGGCCGTGCCGCTCGACTGTTCGCCGGCGTTGAACCTGGTCGGGGTGCATCCGGCCCTGATCGATTTCGCCAGGCAGGCGCTGGACACCGAGCAGGTGCATGTTTACCAGTGCCAAGCCTGGGCCAAGTTCACCGGCGATGCCGACTACGACCAGCCCTTCCACACCGACTTTTCCAACCACACCCTGGTGGCGCCGTCGGAAGACGCGCGGCTGAACTCGGTGACCATCCTCTGCTATTTCAGCGACGTCAGCGAGGCCCATGGGCCGGCCCACTATGTGACGCGGCCGGACAGCGCCAAGGTCGCGGGACCGGAAGCCAGCCTTTGTCAGGACGCCGAGGCGCAGGCGCGGCTACAGGCCGGCCTTAGCCAATATGAGCGCTCGAGCGCCGCGCCGGCGGGCAGCATCTTTCCCTACGGCATCGACGTCTATCACCGCGGCACCAACATGACCGCGCCGCACGGGCATCGCTATGCGCTGATGACCTGCTTCAAGGACGCGGCGAACGATTCCATCGGCTACCACGCCTGGCCGTTCCACCACACCCAGCCCTGGGCGCGGATATTCGACCATGCGAGCCCGGAGCAGCTGGCCTGTTTCGGGGTGCGGCCGCCCGGCGATCCGTTCTGGACCGAGCTGACGCTGCGGCGGGCGCAGGCGCGCTATCCGAACTGGGACCTGACGCCCTATCGCGAGGCCGTCCAGGCCTGAGGCGATGGCCAACCCCTTCCTGGTCGAACTCACCCGCGGCGGCCGGCCGGAGAGCTGGCATCGCGGCGCGGTCGCCATCGCCGACGCGTCCGGACGGCTTGTCTGGTCGGCGGGCGACGTCGACCGGCCGGTCTTCGCCCGCTCGGCGCTGAAGATACTCCAGGCCCTGCCGCTGGCGGAAACCGGCGCGGCCGAGGCTTTCGCCGTATCGCCGCCGGAGCTGGCCCTGGCCTGCGCCTCCCACGGGGGCGAGCCCTTTCATGTTGACGCCGTGGCGGCCTGGCTGGAGCGGATCGGCTGTGATGAGGCCGACCTGGCCTGTGGCGCCCACGCGCCGGCCAATGCGGCGGCGGCCCAGACGCTTTTGCGTGAGGACGGTATTCCCTCGCGGCTGCA
>DASQSO010000214.1:0-4412 GCA_035642335.1 Caulobacteraceae bacterium | reverse complement strand
TTCTTCATGAAGGCCAAGTCCTTCTGGGATAGCGTCACCGGGATCGATACGAAGACGGCCTGAAAAGGACGGCCTCAGGCCGCCAGCCAGCCCTTCAGGTCCGGCCAGCGGTAGAGCACAGAGGCCACCACCGCGCCGCCGACATATTCGTTGCCGGCATCCTCGCGCCGCCCGCCCATGCGCTCGTAAAAGGCCCGCGCGCCCAGGTTATCGCGCAGCACCCAGACCACCAGGGAGGTCGCGCCTCTGGCCGCCATCACGCGCGCCGCGGCGGTGAACAGTTCGCGGCCGAGGCCGTGGCCTTGCGCGGCTTTCAATACGTAAAGCGTAGTGATCTCGGCCTCGACGCCGGCGCGCGAGCGCCGGGACCGCTCGGCGGAGACATAGGCGACCAGGCCCTTGTGGCCCTCGGCGGCCAGAGTGGCCTCGCGCATCGAAAGCAGCCGCTGGCGCCAGCGGTGCTCGTGCAGGGCGCTGGACATCCGCTCCAGATAGACCTTGGGTAGGATGCCGGCATAGGTCTCGCGCCAGGCATCCACATGCACGCGCGCCAGAGCGGCCGCGTCGGACGGACCGGCTGGAGCGATGGCGTAGGTGAGTTCGCGCTGCATGGCGGCACAGAGGTCGTCCCAGCCGGCCGCTTCGTCAAGAGCTTCGCGGTGGTCGATGGCGAATGGTCAGCGGGATCGCCCGCGCGCGGCAACCGGCCATAGCGCCGTCAGCGTATCGCCCCGCACCACGTGATAGGTGTCATAGAGATTCACGGTCGGATCGCAGTGCGGCGCTGCCAGGGTCACGACATCCGCCAGCGTCAGCGTCTGGCCGTCGGCGAGGAGGATCGCGCCGTGTTCGTCGCCCATGAAGGCGTATTGGGCGCCATCTCCGGCGCCGTTCAGTACGACCGGCTTGCCGGCGTCGGTGGCGAAGGCCTTGAAGCCGGCGTCCACCGTCACCATGCCCGGGGCGTTGGCGCTGACCACCCTGGCGTCGATCATCAGGGCGGTTTCGAAGGGCGAGCCTTCATCGTCGCCGGTGAGGTCGCAGGCGAGGTATTGGCTGTCCATGAAGACATAGGAGCCGGTCTGCAACTCGGTGAAGAGGCCAAGCTCCGGGTCGATCCGATGCGTCCCCGTGCCGCCGCCGGTGACGATCGACGGCGCCCCTCCGGCCGCCGTCAGGGCGTCGATGACCGTGCGGACGAAGACGGCGCGATCCCGCATCGCCTCGCGCCGCTCGTCGAAGCCGGCGATGTGCTGCTGCAGCCCGCAATAACATTGGACCCCCATATAGGTGAGAGCGGGCTGGGCGCGGATGGCGGCCAGAACCGCCACCGCGGCCTCGGGCGAGGCGACCCCGGTGCGACGTATCCCCGGGTCGATGTCGATGACCGCCTTCAGCGACTCGCCGCCCGCCGCCGCCGCACCGAGGACCCCGACGTTTTCCGGGCTGTCGACCACGCACATCAGATCGGTGGTTCGCGCGTTCAGCCCGATCAGCCGGGCTATGGCCGGGCGCGACACCACGGGCGAGGTGATGTGCAGGCCCAAGGTCACGCCGTTGTCGGCCATGACCTCGGCCTCGCCGATCTTGGCGCAGCAGATGCCGACGGCGCCGGCGGCCATCTGACGTTTGGCGATCTCGGGGCTCTTGTGGGTCTTGGCGTGCGGGCGGAGCTGGATGTTCAGGCGGCTGGCGAACTCGGCCATGCGCTCGATATTGCGAGTCAGGGCGTCCAGATCGATGACCAGCACAGGCGTATTCAGATCCCGGCGAGACCCCTGCTGACCGATCAACCGGCCGTGAAGCTCTTCATCCGTCATGGCTCAGCCTGGGTTCGGGTGTGGCGCGGTCTATCCGCCGAGGCGGCTTAGGGACCGAAACCACCACGGGACGCAATAGGCAGGCAAGACCGCCCGCGCCGCGTGCTTGACCACAGGCCCGGGCGGATCGACCATTCGCCGATGCCGGCGGCGCTCTACATGGATGCGGTGATCACTCCGAACCGTTCGTTGCCGCTGAAAGGATTCTACTGGCTGATCGGCGCTCTGGTGATCTTCAACATGATCACCGCGACCTTTTTCCTGGCCATCGGGGCGATCCCGGTGCCGGTCTTCCTGGGCCTGGACGTGCTCGGCGTGCTGATCGCCTTTCGCGCCAGCTACGTCAGCGGCCGGCTGGCCGAGCGGGTGCAGGTGTCGGCCGAAGAGGTGCGCGTCGCCTATGAGGCGGGGGGCCGCTCCCGCACCGTCTGGCGATCACCCACCGCCTTCACCGCCGTCGCCGTCGAGTTCGCCGGCGAGCACGACGCGCGGGTGCGCCTTCGCCTCTCGGGCCGCCGCCTGACCGTCGCGCGCGCCCTCAGCCCGAAGGAGCGCGGCGACTTCGCCGCGGCGCTAGAGCGCGCTATTACCCGCGCCCGGGCGGAGCGGTATTAGGGGGAGCTTTGGGCGCCACCCTAGAGGATGAACCGCGACAGGTCGGCGTTTTGCGACAGGGCCTCGACGCGGTCGCGAACATAGGTGCCGTCGATGGTGATAGTCTCGCCGGAGCGGTCGCCGGCGGTGAAGCTGATCTCCTCAACCACCTTTTCCAGCACCGTCTGCAGCCGTCGAGCGCCGATGTTCTCCACCGCGCCGTTGACGGCGACGGCGGCGTCGGCGAGGGCCTCGATGGCGTCGGCGGTGAAGGTTAGGGTGACGCCCTCGGTGCCCATCAGGGCCTGGTTCTGGCGGATCAGGTTAGCCTCGGGCTCGGTCAGGATGCGGCGGAAGTCGTCGCGGGTCAGCGGCTTCAGCTCCACCCGGATCGGCAGACGGCCCTGCAGTTCGGGCAAGAGGTCCGAGGGCTTGGCGACATGGAAGGCGCCCGAGGCGATGAACAGCACATGGTCGCTCTTCACGGGCCCGTACTTGGTGGAGACCGTCGTGCCCTCGATCAGGGGCAAGAGGTCGCGCTGGACGCCTTCGCGGGAGACGTCGGCGCCGGCGCGGTCGGAGCGCGAGGCGACCTTGTCCAGCTCGTCGATGAAGACGATGCCGCTGGTCTCGGCCAGCGCCACGGCCTCCTGGGTCAGGGCCTCCTGGTCGAGCAGCTTGTCGCTCTCCTCGGCGATCAGCGGCGCATAGGCCTCGGCGACGGTGGTCTTGTGGGTCTTGGTGCGGCCGCCAAAGGCCTTGGACATCATGTCGGAGAGGTTCAGCACCCCCACCGAAGCGCCCGGCTGGCCAGGGATGTCCAATCCCTGCAGCGGCGAGCCGGTGTCGGCGAGTGTCAGCTCGACCTCCTTGTCGTCCAGCTCGCTGGCGCGGAGTTTCTTGCGAAAGCTGTCGCGCGTCGCGGAGCCGGAGCCCGGACCCACCAGCGCATCGAGGATGCGCTCCTCGGCGGCGGCCTCGGCGCGGGCGCGCACGGCGCCGCGACGCTTCTCGCGCACCATGCCGAGGGCCTGTTCGACCAGGTCGCGCATGATCTGGTCGACGTCGCGGCCGACATAGCCGACCTCGGTGAACTTGGTGGCCTCGACCTTGAGGAACGGCGCCTGGGCCAGTCGCGCCAGCCGCCGGGCGATCTCGGTCTTGCCGACACCGGTCGGGCCGATCATCAGGATGTTCTTGGGCGTGATCTCGTCGCGGATCGCCTCCGGCGCGTGCTGGCGACGCCATCGGTTGCGCAAGGCGACGGCCACGGCGCGCTTGGCCTCCACATGACCGACGATGAAGCGGTCGAGCTCGGAGACGATCTCGCGGGGGGAAAACTCGGTCATGGAAGCCTTCAAGCGTTCAGGGTCTCAATCACCAATGCGGTGTTGGTGTAGACGCAGATCTCGGCGGCGATGGCCATGGCGCGGCGGGCGATCTCCTCGGCCGGCAGGTCGAACGCCATCAGCGCCCTGGCCGCGGCCAGGGCGAACTGGCCGCCGGAGCCGATGGCCGCCGCGTCGTGTTCCGGCTCCAGCACGTCGCCGGCGCCGGTCACGGTATAGAGGTTGGTCTTGTCGGCGACGATCAGCATGGCCTCCAGCCGACGCAGGTAGCGGTCGGTGCGCCAGTCCTTGGCCAGGTCGACACAGGCTCTGGAAAGCTGCTCCGGATACTGCTCCAGCTTCGCCTCCAGCCGCTCAAGCAGAGTGAAGGCGTCGGCGGTGGCGCCGGCGAAGCCGGCCAGCACGCGGCCGTCGGCCAGGGTGCGCACCTTGCGCGCATTGCCCTTCACCACGGTGGAGCCTTGGGTGACCTGGCCGTCGCCGGCAATCACGGTCTGGCCGCCCTTGCGCACGGCCAGGATTGTCGTCCCGTGCCAGTCGGGAAAAGTGTTATCGGTCATGGGGCGCATGTGGCGGGCGCGAGGTCGCGGGTCAAGGTTGTTGAGCTTCAGCGACGAGGAGGTCGACCGCTATGCTCGCCACCTGATGC
>DASQSO010000213.1:0-5537 GCA_035642335.1 Caulobacteraceae bacterium | reverse complement strand
GGCCAACGCTCCCATCGCCGCCAGGTCGGTGACCTCCAGGGTGATGCGGCCATCGCCTTTGGTGTAGACGCCTTCGGCGTTCGAGCCGCCGACCCCGGCCGCGCCGCCGCTGGTGGCGCTGACCTCGGTGCGGGCGAAGCCCGACGGCAGGGCGGCCGGCAGTAACGCCTTCAGCGTGTCGGCCGGCAGAGCATGGACCGAGCCTACCGGCGCCGGTTGGCCGTTCGCCTGCGCCTGCATCGCGGCGGCCGAAGCCCGCGCGGCGTTGGCGGCGGCGTCGAGCTGGGCGAGGTTCACCGACGTCCCACCAATACGCATCGTTCCGGTGATGGGGTTGATGTTGTTGGCCGCGAAACCGCCAGTGCTGAACGTCGCCGCGCCGACCACGGCGCCGACCGCCACCAGGCAGACGAAATAGATCACCGCGCCGGTGACGACGCTGACAGCGGTGTAGCCCACCGCCTTGTCCTGCGGCGATTTCATCAGCTTCGGCAACCCCAGGTACATCAGGTAGAAGCTGTAGAAGCCGCCGAGGCTGAGGATGGCCAGCATGGGGACGGCCGCGAAAATCCCGGCCAGCCAGAACGCGGTCCAGGAATAGACCACCACCTTCAGCGCCTGGATGCGGTGCTTCTCGCCGCCGAAGCTCGGGGCCAGCTCATCGACGATCAGCGCCGTAACGAACACTCCGACCAGGCTGAGAATGTAGTAGAGCACCGCCCCGATGACGACGGCGATCAGGCTTTTGTGGACGCAGACACCAAGCAGGCAGGCCGGCCACAGCCCACCGATGATCCGGGCCGCGGCCGGTATCGCCACCAGGATGCAGGCGTAGCCGGTGAACAGGCCCTGGGTCGTCGCCGGCTCGACGTCGATCTTGTCCCACTCCGTCCGCGGCGTCATCAATATGCCCTGAACGCGGGCGATCAGCGACGACGACCCGGCGGGCGCCGGATTGACGACAGTCATGCGATAACTCCCCGACGTTTCCCCTGGGGGAAGCATACCTAGGTTATTGCTGCGCCGTAACACTTGAATTTCTCAAGCGTCCGTGAAGCGATCACGCGCGACTCGTTGCAGACTGATGGCCCTTCTGAAGGTGACGACCCCATGGCTCGCGACGGCGCGGCGTACGTCTGTCAGTCCTGCGGCGCGGTCCACTCGAAATGGGCCGGGCAGTGCTCGGCCTGCAACGCCTGGAACAGCTTGGTCGAGGAGGTCCAGAGCCGCCCGCCGGGCGCGCTGGCGCCGACGCGGGCGACCAAGGCCCGCGGCCTGATCTTCGAGACCCTGGAGAGTCACTCCCCGGCCCCGCCCCGTCTGGTCACCGGGCTGGAGGAGTTCGACCGGGTTTGCGGGGGCGGCGTCGCCAAGGGCTCGGCCATCCTGATCGGCGGCGATCCGGGCGTCGGCAAGTCGACCTTGCTGCTGCAGGTTGTCGCCGAGGCGGCGCGGCGCGGCGTCGCCTGCGCCTATGTCTCCGGCGAGGAGGCGGTCGATCAGGTTCGCGCCCGCGCCGGACGCATGGGGTTCGGCGATTCGGCCGTCAAGCTCGCCGCCGAGACCGCCGTGCGCGACATCGTCGACGGCCTGAAGCGTGAAAAGCTCGACCTGGTGGTGATCGACTCCATCCAAACCCTGTGGAGCGACATGCACGAGGCGGGGCCCGGGTCGGTGACCCAGGTGCGCGCGGCGGTGGCGGAGCTGGTGCGATTGGCCAAGTCGCGGGGCGTCGCCATGCTGCTGGTCGGCCACGTCACCAAGGACGGCCAGATCGCCGGCCCGAAAGTGGTCGAGCACATGGTCGACGCGGTGCTGTCGCTCGAGGGCGAGCGCGGCTATCCGTTCCGCATCCTGCGCGCCGCCAAGAACCGCTTCGGCGCGGTCGACGAGATCGGCGTCTTCGAGATGAGCGATTCGGGCCTCCGCGAGGTGAAGAACCCCTCGGCCCTGTTCCTCAACGAGGGCGGCGAGCGGGCGGCTGGCGCGGCGGTGTTCGCCGGCGTCGAAGGCTCAAGGCCGGTCCTGGTTGAATTCCAGGCCCTGGTCGCGCCGTCGGCTTATGGGACGCCGCGCCGCGCGGTGGTCGGATGGGATCAGGGACGCCTGGCCATGCTGCTGGCGGTGCTGGAGGCGCGCTGCGGCGTCGGGTTCGCCGGCCGCGACGTCTATCTGAACGTCGCCGGCGGCCTGCGGATCAGCGAGCCGGCGGCGGACCTGGCCGCGGCGGCGGCGCTGATCTCCTCGGCGCTGGACGTGGCCTTGCCGCAGGACTGCGTCGTCTTCGGCGAGGTCAGCCTGTCGGGCGAGGTCCGGACCGTGAGCCGGACTGAAACCCGGATGAAAGAGGCCGCGAAACTGGGCTTCGGCCGCGCGCTGGCGCCGGCGGGCGCCGCCGAGACCGCGGCCTTTCGCGTGACCGGAATCACGCGCCTGACGGAGGCGGTGCGGCGAATCGGCGAGGACGCCTGGACTTGACGCTGTTCGACATCATCGCCGCGCTGATCCTGGGCGTCTCCGTCCTGGTCGGATTTCTGCGCGGTGCGCTTCGCGAGGTCGCCACCGTGATCGCCTTCGTGCTGGCGGTGGTCGTCGCCATCTTCGCGCTGCGCCTGACCGGTCCGATCGCGCGGGCGTCGGTGCATCCCGGCTGGGCTGCGACCGGGGTCGCCCTGGTGGTGGTGTTCCTGGCTGCCTATATCGCGTTGCGCGTGCTGGCGTCGAACCTCATGCGCGGCGTCCATAACGTGCGGGCGCTGGGAACGGCCGACCGGATCGTCGGGTCCGGGTTCGGCCTCGTGAGAGGTCTGGTGGTGCTCGGCGTCTTCTATCTCGCCTTCAATCTCGCGCCGCCGCCGATGGGAACCCCGGAATGGATCGCCAAGGCCAGGCTCTACCCCCTTGCCCACGCCTGCGCCGACGCGCTGCGGACACTGGCGCCCAGGGGCTCGGCCATCGCCGGCCGCTTCACGCCGGTGCTGGCCAATGCGGTCGAAGCGGGCTCGGACAGCTCCGAAAGCGGACAATCCAGCCAAAGCGAGTATAAGGACGCGGCCGAAAAAGGACTCGATGACGTGAGGGGAAAATCGCAGTGACCCAGCGGGCGCTCCCTTGGCGCGATGACGACCGGCTGCGGCTGGAATGCGGCGTCTTTGGCGTTTTCGACACGCCGGGCGCCTCGCAGGTCACCGCGCTCGGCCTGCATGCCCTGCAGCACCGCGGCGAGGAGGCCTGCGGCATCGTCTCGTTCGACGGCCAGGGCTTCCATTCCGAACCGCACATGGGCCACGTCGCCGACGCCTTCGCCGGCATGAACCTGGCCGAGAAGCTGCCCGGCGAGTCGGCCATCGGCCACACGCGCTACTCCACCGCTGGCGGCAGCGTTCTGCGCAACGTCCAGCCAATGTTCGCCGATCTCGGGGCCGGCGGCGTCGCTCTGGCTCACAACGGCAACCTGACCAACTTCCTCACCCTACGCGAGCGGCTGGTCTCCGAAGGGCACATCTTCCGGTCGACCTCGGACTCCGAGGTGATCATTCAGCTCATCGCTCTCTCGCGCAAAACCCGGTTCATCGATCGGTTCATCGACGCGCTGAGTCAGATCGAGGGCGGCTACGCCCTGGTCGGCCTGACCAACAAGAAGTTGATCGGCGCGCGCGACCCGCTGGGCATCCGGCCCCTGGTGCTCGGCGATCTCAGCGGCAAGCCGGTGTTGGCGTCTGAAACCCGCGCCCTGGACATGGTGGGGGCTAAATTCGTCCGCGACATCGAGCACGGCGAGGTCATCGTCATCTCCTACGACGGCATCGAGAGCTTGCGCCCCTTTCCGGCGGCAAAGGCCAGGCCGTGCGTGTTCGAATACGTCTATTTCGCCATGCCGGATTCGGTGGTGAACGGCCGCTCGGTCTACGATGTGCGAAAACGCATGGGCGAGCGCCTCGCCAAGGAGAGCTTGGTCGAGGCCGATGTTGTGGTCCCGGTGCCTGACTCCGGCGTGCCCGCGGCCCTGGGTTTCGCCCAGGCCGCCGGGCTGCCGTTCGAGATGGGCATCATCCGCAACCACCACCTGGGCCGCACCTTCATCCAGCCCAACCAGGACGCCCGCGAGCTCAGCGTACGCATGAAGCACAGCCCTAACCGCGCCGTGCTGGCCGGCAAGCGGGTGATCCTGGTGGACGATTCGATCGTGCGCGGCACTACCACGGTCAAGGTGGTGAAGATGGTCCGCGACGCCGGCGCCAAGGAAGTGCATCTGCGCTCCGCTTCGCCCGCCATCCGTTTCCCCGACTTCTACGGCATCGACATGCCCGACCGCGACCACCTGATCGCCGCTCAGATGAGCATCCCCGACATGGCCAAGCGCTTCGGCGTCGACAGCCTGGACTTCCTGTCTGTCGACGGCCTCTACTGGGCCATGGACTGCGGCCCGCGTGATCCGGCCTGTCCGCAGTTCACCGACCACTATTTCACCGGCGACTATCCCACCCGCCTGCTCGACCGCGAAATCGCCGAGGGCCGCAATGAGCAGATCGAGCGGCAACTGTCCTTCCTGGTCAACGCGTGAGCGTGCTGGATGACCGGATCGCCCTGGTCACGGGCGCCTCGCGCGGGATTGGCCGCGCCGCCGCCTCGGCGCTGGCCGGCGCTGGCGCGCACGTCATCGCCGTCGCGCGCACGCAAGGGGCGCTCGAGGATCTGGACGACGAGATCAAGGCTCTGACCGGCCAGCCGGCCACCCTGGTCCCGATGGACCTGGCCAATGGCGACGGTCTCGACCAGCTGGGCCTGGCCATCCACCAGCGCCATGGCCGCCTCGACATCCTGGTCCATGCGGGCGCCATGCTGGGCGGGCTCTGGCCAGCGGCGCACATGAACCCCAGCCACTGGGACCAGGTGGTCGCGGTCAATCTGACCTCCGCCTACCGTCTGATTCGCTCGATGGAGCCGCTGCTGCGCCAGTCCGGGGCGGGACGGGCCATCATGGTGACCTCGGGCGTCGCCGAACGACCGCGCGCCTTCTGGGGCGCCTATGCGGCAACCAAGGCAGGGTTGGAGGCGCTGGTGCGCTGCTGGGCCGACGAGATCGAGAGCACGCCGGTGCGCGCTGTCCTGGTCGATCCGGGCGTCATGCGCACCCGCATGCGCGCCGAGGCCTTTCCCGGAGAAGACCCGGAAACCCTGCCGCACCCGTCGGAAATTGGGCCGATGATCGTCGAACTGGCCGCCAGGGCCGACCTCGGCCTGCCCAGTCAGACCGTCAAGTTCGCCGCTTGGAAGGCCGCCCGCGCTTTGCCTTTAGCTTAAGCCGCACCTCGCGCGAATTGCGATCGACAGGCTTCGGCTTGGCGCGGCCGGTCGGCGACCCGTCGGCGGTCACGAATGGGTTCTTGTTCGACTTGATGGTCAGCCGCACCGGCACGCCCGGCAGGTCGAAGCTCTCGCGCAAGCTGTTGATCAGGTAGCGGCGGTAGCTGTCGGGAAGCTGGTCGGCGCGGCTGGCCATCATCACGAAGGTTGGCGGCCTGGCCTTGGTCTGG
>DASQSO010000212.1:0-2528 GCA_035642335.1 Caulobacteraceae bacterium | reverse complement strand
CTGAAAATCCTGGTCTTGCATGCAGAACAGAACCGCTGCGTGGTCACGTTGCCGGGCGAGTCTTCATTTTCCCAAGTGATGAGCGATCCTTCCACTCTCAATCGCTCTTCTCTGATCGGGAGTTGCACGACGAAAGCGCCTCCCGACATGGTTTGGCACTCGAGGCAGTGGCAGGCGTAGCTTACCGGGATCGTCTCCGCCTCCAGGGTGTAGGAGACCGCTTTGCATCGACAATGGCCCGATAGCGACATGGCGTGATCCTCGTTACCCGGCTGAATTATGGACCACGGCGCCGCCGCGCGAAACAGCTCACCCGACCGTCATTCAGAAGGGGGGCATCGCCGCTGATCTCGCCGCCGTCACGCGGCGTGGGACTCAGCTCAGCGCGCCGCCCCGCTTCTGGCTGCCCCAGGTCTGGCGGCCACCCAGGAAGGCGGCCCAGCCCCAGACGGCGCCGACATGGCGCAGGAGCTGGAAGCTGAACGGCTCGATCAGGGAGGCGAAGAAGGCCTGGCCGAAGGACGCCACGGACTTGTCGTCCAGCCAGCGCCGATACAGGTGGACCGCCCAGATCTGGAACGAGAAATCGACGAGGATCTTGGCGCCGATCACGCCCCCGACGGGGATCAGCACCCCCAGCCGACCCTGCGCCAGGGCGACGCACAGCAGCGCGAACGCGGTGAGGCCGTAAATCGGCTGCAGCGTGTCGATCGCCTTGACCGGCAGCATGGCCAGCCCCAGCGCGCCGTAGCGCCGGTTTCCGACCATGTCGCGATACCAGTGCTGGGTCTGCAGGAAGCCGCCGAACCAGCGCCGCCGCTGGCGCAGGAAGGCGATCGTCGTGCTCGGGGCCTCGGTGCGCGCCTGGGCGGCGCCCAGAACCCGGGTGGTCCAGCCCCGCCCGTGCAGGACGCCATAGCGCTTCAGCCGGTGGATCAGTTCGTAATCCTCCACCAGACAGTCCGGGTCGAAGCCGCCGACCTCCAGGGCCGCGGCGCGGCGGAAGCCCGCGAAGGCGCCGGAGATCAGCAGCAGGCTATCCAGGCGCATCCAGGCGTAGCGCGACAGGAAGTTGCGGATGTACTCGTAGCTCTGGAACCACTCGAAGATGCGCCCGGAAGCGGTCTTGGCGCACACCGGAATCAGCACCCCGGTCGTGGCTACCAGGTTCGGCTCGGCGGCGAAGGCGCGGCGCACGGCGGCGATCGCGTCGGCCTGCAGCAGGGTGTCGGCGTCCACGGTCAGGACCACGTCCTCGTCGAGCAAGGGCAAGGCGGTGTTCATGGCACGCGCCTTGCCGCCGCCGGCCAGCCTCAGCCAGTGAATCCGTGGGTGACCGGTCTCGATCGCGCCGAACGGGGGCGGCGCCAGGCCATACAGCTCGGCCAGCACCTGGGGTGTGGCGTCGGAAGACCCGTCGTCGGCGATCAGGATGCGGTCCGGCGGATCGGACTGCGCCAGCAGGGCCGCCAGCGTCACCGGCAGCACCAGCGCCTCGTTGCGGGCGGCGACGATCACCGCCAGCGACACCTTCGCGCCGCTCGTCGCGGGGGGCGCTTGGCGGGCGATCAGGGGAAGCGTCAGCCAGAAGGTGAGCGCCAGCAGCAGGGTGTCGTAGGCGACGTACAACAGCCCCGCGGACCAGACGAACACCCCGTGAAGCCCGAAGGGCGCGGCGAGCAGCAGGACCCACAGAACCAGGACCCCTATATGGATGGCCCGGCTGACCAGAGGCGTGGGCGGCGGCGAGTGGCGCGGCGACTGCGCGGTCAGCACCTCGGCGAGGCGGTCTTCCGCCTGCCCGGGGATGACGTAGGCGTGGTGTTGGAGGTCTGCCATCAGGTTCCGGTCAGAAAAAATCGGAGGCGCCGCGCCCTGGACCGCGGAGCTTGGGAGCGAGGGAGCCATCTCCGGTCACCCTAGGGGTGGCGGCGGCGGCCTGGGAGCATGCGCTGCAGTTCCGGCTCCTTATCGATCCACTGGTGCTTCAGCGCCGCGCCGACGTGCAGAGCGAACAGGCCATAGAGCACATAGGCCAGCCACGTGTGGACAGCGAACAGGGCGGCGTGGAAATGCTCCTTGGGAACCGGCGGCAGATGGGCGATCACCGGAATGCGCGGCCAGGGAACCAGCCAGAACAGCTTCATCGGGTGGGTCAGACCGTCCTTCCACGCCGAATCGTGCAGCCAGCCCGACAGCGGGATGGCGAAGATCAGGACATAGAGCGCGATATGAGCGACGTGCGCGGCGCGCCGCTCCCACCGCGGATAGTCGTCGGGCAGAGGCGGCGCGGGATGGGTGGCCCGCCAGAGCAGGCGCATGATCGCCAGGCCAAGGACGGTGATGCCGATCGATTTGTGGGTGTCGATCACCGGGCGCACCCAAGCGTCCGGCCACTTGTCGGCAAACCAGACCAGCACCAGGTTGATCCCGATCAGGATCGCGATGGTCCAATGCAGGATCATCGCCACGGCCGTGTAGCGTGTCGCGGGGTGAGATGTCATTCGACGCCCCCCGCCGCCGACCCC
>DASQSO010000211.1:0-2100 GCA_035642335.1 Caulobacteraceae bacterium | reverse complement strand
CACCTGAAGGCCGCCTTCGCCGCCGGCTATCCGATCTTCTCGGAAAAACCCATCGTCCGCACCGAGGCCGAGACCTTTGACCTGGCCCGCGCCATCGCCGCGGAAGGTGCGCCGCCGCTCTATATCGGGCTGGTCATGCGCTCGATGCCGATCGTCAAGGAGACCATCGCGCGGGCGGACGCCGGCGAACTGGGCGAGTTGATCTCCATGGACGCCACCGAGCACCTGCCGCCCGAGCACGGCGCCTACCTGGCGCGCAACTGGCGCCGGCGCGCCGACTGGGGCGGGTCGTTCATGCTCGACAAGGTCTGCCACGACTTCGATATCTTCGGGCGGCTGGCCAAGGCCAGGCCCGCCAAGGTCGCCAGCTTCGGCGGCCGGCGGATCTTCACGCCCGAGCGCGCCGACGCGCCGCGCCGCTACGAGGACGGTTCGCCGGCCTACGCCATGCGCGACGCTGGCTGGTCGGCCGCCAACGACCCGTTCCAGTCGGACATGGACCTGGCCGATCACCAGACGGCGATGGTCGAATACGATTCGGGCTTTCGACTATCGTTCCATTCCAACAGTCACGTGGCCCTGGCCGAGCGGCGCTGGTACCTGGCCGGGACCGAGGGAACGCTGATCGCCGACTTGGTGCGCAACCGGCTGATGCTCCGTCGCGCGCTGAACCGCGGCAGGCCGGAGCGGATCGACTATGGCGGCCTGACCGCCGACGCCCACAACGGCGCCGACCAGGCCATGGCGCTGGACCTTCTGGCCGCGCTGGAGGGCGGGGCGGCCTTCCCGGTGACGCCCTGGGACTCCATGGAGGCGGGCCTGACCGTCATGGCCATCGACCGAGCCATGGCCGAGGGCCAGATGATCGACTGCGCCCCGATGTGGGCGGCGTTCGACGAGGCGCGCTCGTAAGTCCTCTCCCAGCGCCGGCTCGCGCCGCCCCGTCGGCCATGGGGTTTACGAGTGCGCGCCCTGGCCTGTCCGCTGGCGCTTGCCGAAAGGCCGCCTGGGCCGGTAACGTTCCACCATAAATTCAAAAACGATTGGAGGAACGGCCATGGGTTTGCTCGATGGGAAGGTTGTGCTGGTCACCGGCGGCGGGCGCGGGATCGGCCGGGAGACGGCGATTCTCGCCGCGCGGCAGGGCGCCAAGGTGGTGGTCAACGACCTGGGCGCCGGCGTTCACGGTGAAGGCGCCGACCAGGGCCCAGCCCAGGAGGTGGTCGACATCATCAAGGCCGCCGGCGGCGAGGCGGTGGCCAATACCGAGAGCGTCACCGACCTGCTCGCGGTCGGCCGCATGGTGCAGCAGGCCATGGACACCTACGGCGCGTTGCACGCGGTCTCCAACCCGGCCGGCATCCTGCGCGACCGCATGGCCCACAACATGACCGAGGACGAGTGGGACGCCATCATGACCGTGCACCTGCGCGGCCACTTCAACATCGTGCGCGCCACCATCAACCACTTCCGCACGCAAGCGGATGGCGTCTACGTCATGTGGAGTTCCAGTTCGGGGCTGATCGGCAATGTCGGCCAGGCCAACTACGGCGCGGCCAAGATGGGCATCGCCGCCTTTTCGCGGATCATCGCCATGGAGGGGGCGCGCAACAATGTGCGCTCCAACGCCGTCGCGCCGGGCGCGGCGACGCGGATGACCGACTCGGTGCCGCGCGACGAGGAAGGCGCCAAGCGCCGCGAGGCCATGCGCGAGGTGCAAAGCCCATCGCGGCCTGCGCAGCTGACCGTGGCGCTGATGTCGGATGCGGCCAAGTCGATCTCGGGGCAGATCTTCGGCGCCGGCGGCTACAACCTGTCGGTCTATTCGCAGCCGCGGCCGATCCACACCTATTCGCGCGAGGGCGGCTGGGACGCAGCCGGCATCGTCGCCGACTTCTTCCCGCTGGCGGAAAAGGACTTCACGCCGCTGGCCCGCACGGCGCCCGCGCCCGCGATACCGGTTCCGGTCAAGGCTTAAGCGCTATCCAACCAACCGGCGTCGGCCAAGCGTGCGACCCCTTCTCCCTGTTTAGACCGGAGACAAGGTGGACGGGTTTGACGATGTTCTGGGTCAGGTCGACCTGACCCAGAACATGTCGG
>DASQSO010000210.1:0-8731 GCA_035642335.1 Caulobacteraceae bacterium | reverse complement strand
CGGACGCGCGACCGCCGGGCCGTTGGCTCATCCCTCGCGGGTCACCGTCATCATGTAGTTGATGTCGGCGTCGTTGGAGCGGATCCAGCGACCGGAGAGGGGCAGGAAGACCACGCCGAAGGGGCCCTCAACCTGCACGGCCTCGCCGCCCAGGAAGCCGCGGATTTCGTCGGGCTTAAGGAACCTGCGCCAGTCGTGGGTTTCCGGCGGCAGCCAGCGCAGCACGTATTCCGCGCCGATCTTGGCCAGGGCCAGCGCCTTCATGGTGCGGTTCAGGGTCGCCACGATCATCAGGCCGCCGGGCTTCAAGAGGCGAGCGCAGTCGCGCAGATATTGGCCGGGCTCGGCGACGTGCTCGACCACCTCCATGTTCAGGACAACGTCGAACCGTGCTTCGCCGCCGGTCAGCAGCGCCTCGGCGGTGGCGGCGCGATAGTCGATGGCGAGCCCCATGGCCTCGGCATGGGCGGCGGCGACGGCGATGTTGCGCTCCGAAGCGTCGACGCCGGTCACCTCGAAGCCCAGTCGCCGCATGGGCTCGCATAAAAGCCCGCCGCCGCAGCCGATGTCGAGCAGGCGGAGGCCCTCGAACGGCGCCCGCGCCTTCGTGTCGCGCCCGAACCTAGCCAGCGCGTGTTCGCGTATGAAGTCCAGCCGAACCGGATTGAACCGATGCAGCGGCGCGAACTTGCCGTTCGGGTCCCACCAGCCGTCCGCGATGGCCGAAAATCGCGCGACGTCGGTGGGATCGATGCTGGAGGCGACTTCGGCCATGGCGACTAGCTGAACCGGCGCGGCCGGTCCGTCAACGAATGAGCTCAATCTGGATGTCGAGGTTGAGCGTCCGCCAAGCTCGATCCGCGGTAAGCGCCGGGACCTGTTCACGCTCGGCCAGCGCAAGGCAGACGCGCTCTCCGAGCGAAAGGCCCTTGGTTTGTGTAGCCGGGGAGAGCGCACCTGCTCGAAAGCCTAGCTCTGCGTCTACCGATATGATCGGGCAGCCAAGCGCCAGGACGGCTTCCCGAGCTACCGACGGCTCCATCCCTTCGCGCAACAGCCTGGAGATCACCTCGGCCGTGTTCACCGACGAGACAACCGCCGTTGCGAGCGCCGCCGCGACCTGGTCCGCGCCAGGTTCGCCTCTCATCAGGGCCAGCACCGCCGACGCATCAAGCACCCATTCAGTCATTCTCTTCAGCTGCAGCCTCGCGCCGGCGGTCCGCAATCAACGAATCCACCAGGCTGTGATCGCCAGGGATGAGTTCGCGGATCATTTGCCGCACGCGACGGATCGATTCGGCGACGCTCAGTACGGTCAGGCGGTCGCCTTGCAGTTCGGCGATCGCGACGCCGCCCGGCTTCCACCCAAGAGCGGCCAGAACCGATTGTGGAAGCTGGAGCGATCCATCCTGTCCGACGGGCAGGCGCACGGTAGCGGCGTCGGTATCCACGACATAGGCCGGCGCGGCCTGCTCACGCATCTCGCCGAACTCGACGCGGCCGACGGTGAAGCGCTCCTTTGGCGGACCTTCGACCAGGACGTTGCGGACGTGCTGGTAGCGTTTGCCGAGGAAGCGGGCGATCTCCGCGCGCGGCGCGCCGGCGGCGTCGAGGGCGCGGATCTTGTCCGAGACGGTGGTGAAGGGCCGGACGATTTCAGTCATTCGCTCAGGCGGCAAGGACATGACTATCTCCTATTTGATAGGTAGATAGATAGTGATGCATCGGCGACCGGTCAAGCCGTTCGATTGATCCGGCCGTTCGCCATCGCTAGAAGGGCGCCTTCGTTTTTCGGAGCGCGTCCTGCTTGTCCCGGCTGGTGATGAAATTCGGCGGCACCTCGGTGGCCGATCTCGAACGCATCCGCCGGGTGGCGCGGCTGGTGGCGGCCGAGGTCGCGGCGGGTCGTCAGGTGGCCGTGGTGGTCTCGGCCATGTCGGGCAAGACCAATGAGCTGGTGGCCTGGACCGACGGCGCCGGCGCGCCGGCGCAAGGCGTCGAGGCGGTCGACGACGAATACGACGCCGTGGTCGCCTCGGGCGAGCAGGTGACCGCCGGCCTTCTGGCCATAACCTTGCGCAACATGGGTCTGAAGGCTCGCTCGTGGATGGGCTGGCAGGTGCCGGTGCTCACCGACCAGGCCCACGGCCGCGCCCGCATCGACGAGATTCCGCCCGGGCGGCTGGGCGCGGCGATGGACTCGGGCGAGATCGCCGTGGTGGCCGGCTTCCAGGGCGTGACCCGCGACGGCCGTATCGCCACACTGGGCCGGGGCGGCTCCGACACCAGCGCCGTGGCCATAGCCGCGGCGGTCGGGGCGGAACGCTGCGACATCTATACCGACGTCGACGGGGTCTACACCACCGACCCGCGGATCGAATCCCGCGCCCGGCGGCTGCCGCGCATATCCTACGAAGAGATGCTGGAAATGGCGTCTTTGGGCGCAAAGGTGCTGGCGTTGCGCTCGGTGGAGCTGGCCATGGCCCAGCGGGTGCCGCTCAGGGTGCTGTCCAGCCTGTTCGAGCCCGGCGAAAACACCGACCAGGGCACCATCGTCTGCGACGAGGAGGAGATTATGGAAAAACGCATCGTCAGCGGCGTCGCCTATAGCCGCGATGAGGCCAAGATCACCCTCTTCGGCCTGCCCGACCATCCGGGCGTCTCCTCGCAGATCTTCAGCCGTCTGGCCAAGGCCAATCTGAACGTCGACATGATCGTGCAGTCGCGCGCGCGCACTGGCGATTCCGCCAATATGGAGTTCACGGTCGGCAAGCGCGACGCCGCGCGCGCCGTCGAGATCATCCGCGGCGCCCAGGCCGATATCGGCTTCGAGGAAATGGCCGTGAACGAAGACGTCGCCAAGGTCTCGGTGATCGGGGTCGGCATGCGCAGCCACACCGGCGTCGCGGACACCATGTTCAGCGCGCTGGCCGAGCGCGGGGTCAACATCCAGGTGATCTCGACCTCGGAGATCAAGATCAGCGTGCTGATCGACGCGGCCTATACGGAACTCGCCGTGCGCGCCCTGCACGCGGCCTACGAGCTGGACCAGATCTGAGGCCTCAAAGCCGCCGGCCTGGGCGGGTCGGCCGCCGGAGACCCTGTCCCTTGTTACGGGCCGGCGCCGAAAACTCAGGCGTGTCTGCAATTTAGCGTTCCGAACCTCGCGGCCAAAATTGCCGCTTCGTCGCCATTCCGTTAGGTAGGCCTGATAGGGAGACGCCCGGAACAAGGGAGCTTGACGCCGCATGCCCATGCCCGGGCCGGCCATACGCGGACCACGCAGCCTGCTTCGGCAGATTCGCGAAGCCATGGAAAGCGGCGGGCCCGTCCAGGCCCGGCTGGACATGGCCGTGCGGATTATCGCTGGCTCGATGGTGGCCGAGGTCTGCTCGCTCTATCTGCGGCGTGGCTCGGGCGATGTGGAGCTGTTCGCCACCGAGGGCCTGAGCCGCGAGGCGGTGCACGTCACCCAGCTGAAGCCCGGCGAGGGCCTGGTCGGCGAGATCGTCAAGCTGGGCCGGCCGCTGAACCTGTCCGACGCGCCGAATCATCCGGCCTTCTCCTACCGGCCGGAGACCGGCGAAGACCCCTACCATGCGTTTCTGGGCGTGCCGCTGCTGCGCGGCGGCCGGGCCATCGGCGTGCTGGTGGTGCAGAACCGCACCGAGCGGGTCTATGCCGAAGACGAGGTCGAGGATCTGCAAATCATCGCCATGGTGCTGGCCGAGATGGTGGCCGGCGGCGAGCGGCTGGCCGCCGAGGGGGCGCTGAAGGACGTCGAGATCGCTCCGCACAAGCCTGAGCGGGTCAAGGGCGTTCGCTTCGCCGAGGGCCTGGCCTATGGAGTGGTGGTGCTGCACGAGGCCCCGGTGCCGCGCGAACAGCTGCTGTCCGAGGACGCCACCGCCGAGGAAGTCCGGCTGAAGGCGGCCATCGCGGCCCTGCAGACCCAGATCGACGAGATGATGGACGGCCAGCACGGTCTGGTCGGCGCCTCGTTCGAGGTGATCGAGACCTACCGCATGTTCGCCCACAGCCGGGGCTGGAACCGCTCGCTCGAGGAGGCGGTGCGCTCCGGCCTGACGGCGGAGGCGGCGGTGGAGCGGGTGCGCTCGGAGCATCGCGCCACGGTCGGCCAGGCTCGCGACCCCTACCTGCGCGAGCGGCTGCACGATCTTGAGGACTTGAACGACCGGCTGCTGCGCCACCTGTCGGGCGATGGCGACAGGGTCCACCACGACCTGCCGGAAAACGCCATCCTGATTGCCCGCAACCTCGGGCCGGCCGACATCCTCGAATATGACCGCGGCCGGCTGAAGCGTATCCTGCTCGAAGAAGGCTCGATCGCCAGCCACGCCGGCATCGTTGCGCGAGCCTTGGAAATCCCCTGCGTAGGAAGGCTTTCGGGCCTTCGAGACCGGGTCAATCAGGGTGACCCGGTGATCGTCGATGCCGAGAGTGGAGAGGCCTATCTGCGGCCCCGGCACGACGTGGTCGAGGCGTTGAAGGCGCGGATGGCCGTGCGCGACCAGCGCCGCGCCGAGTTCGCCCGCCTGCGCGACACCCCGGCCTTCACCCGCGACGGGGCGAAGATCTCGCTGCTGATGAACGCCGGTCTGGCGGTCGATCTCGATATCCTGGCCGAGACCGGCGCCGAGGGCATCGGCCTCTTCCGCACCGAATTCCAATTCATGGTCGCCGAGGAGCTGCCCCGCTTCAACGCCCAGACCCAGCTCTACACCCGCGTCCTGGAGGCGGCCGCCGGCATGCCGGTGACCTTCCGCACCCTCGACCTCGGCGGCGACAAGATCCTGCCCTATCTGGAGGCCGAGCGGGAGGACAATCCGGCGCTGGGCTGGCGCGCCATCCGTATGGGGCTGGACCGTCCGGCGTTGCTCCGCCTGCAGCTGCGCGCCCTGATCGCCGCCACCCATGGCCGCGAGTTGCGGGTGATGTTTCCACTGGTGGCCAGCGTCGAGGAGTTCCGCATTGCTCGCGCCATGGTCGATGTCGAGATCGCCTGGGCCGGACGGCGCGGCCGCCCCGCGCCCAGCCTGCTCAAGGTCGGGGCGATGATCGAGGCGCCGGCGCTGATCTGGCACCTGGACGCGCTCCTGCCGATGACCGACTTCGTCTCCATCGGCACCAACGACCTGATGCAGTATATGTTCGCGGCCGATCGCGGCAATCCGCGCGTCGCCGACCGCTACGACCCCCTGTCGCCGCCGGCGCTGCGCGCGCTGAAGGCCATCCAGGATGCCTGTGCCGGGAGCGGAACGCCGGTATCGGTGTGCGGCGAAATGGCCGGGCGGCCAATCGAGGCTTTCGCTCTGATCGCGCTTGGCTATGATCAGTTGTCGATGCCGCCAGGCGGCGTCGGCCCCGTCAAACAGATGGTCTTGTCCTGCGATCGCGAAGCCGCGCGTCGCGGCGTCGAGGGCCTGCTGCGGGGCTCTGGCGGATCGGTGCGAAGCGAGGTCGAGACGCTGGCGAGGAAGTTGTCCGTGGTCATATAAGTGGTTGAGATTCGTGCCCTATTCTGGTAGTTATCCACAGGTGCTGATTTGCGCCCCGGGGGGCGGTCGATAGTCGTGTTCGATGTCATCGTATCTTGGATGAAGACGCCATGCCGGTAGATGCTGGCGTGATGACCCCGATCTTCGATCTGTCGCGCGCCCGCGACGTCGACGCGGCCCGGCCGACTGATTCGCCGGAAACCGCCGATAGTCTTGGCGCCGCCTTCCGCTTCCGCCGCGAGGCGCGGGGCCAGGACCTGGAACAGCTCTCGCTGGCCACCCGCATCCGGCCGCAATATCTGGCGGCGATCGAGGCGATGCGGCTCGACGACCTGCCTTCGCGCCCGTTCGTCATCGGCTATGTACGCGCCTATGCGAGCGCGCTGGGGCTCGATCCCGAGGAGGCCGCGCTACGCTACAAGCAGGAAGCGCCGGAACGTGATCCGGTGCGGACCGCGCCGGTCGGCGTCGAACGCCAGGGCGATCCAAGCTTTCGGATGGTCATTGTCCTGGGCGTACTAGTCATCGCCGCTATCGTGATCTGGAACATCGCCCAGCACGTGATGAGTCGCGGCGTCTCCGCCCACGGAACCCGGCCCGCCGCCGTCTCCGCCCGAATCGTCAGCGCGTCCAAGCCGCCGGCGGGACCGGTGTCGCTGGGCGCGCCGTTGCCGCCGCCGACGGAATCCACCACGCCCGAGCCCTATGTGACGCCGGGGCTCGCGCCGTCGATCAGTGGCCAGCCGGCCGCCGCGCCGACCACCGCCGCTCCACCCGCCGTCGGCACGCCTTTCGTGGCCAAGGGCCCGGTCTACGGCGCGCCCGCCGCGACGGCTCTGGTCATCCTGCAAGCCGACAAGCCCACTTCGGTGGTGGTGCGCGGCGTCGACGGCTCGGTCTATTTCGCCCGCCAGCTGGAGACCGGGGAATCCTACGGCGCGCCGACCCTGCAGGGCCTGACCGTCGAGGTTTCCAACCCCGACACGATCAGCGTCTTCGTGGGTCGCGCGCTGACAGGGCCGCTTCCCGCCGCCACGGCGCCGCTGTCGAGCCTGACGGGCGCGGCCAACCCCGCGGCCAAGCCCTAAGACGAAACTTTCATGACCGGGGTTGGGCTGAGCGTCCGAATGGCTTATCTGTCCAAGCTGTCATGACCGCACAATCCCTCGAACACGTGCGCCCCTGGCGCGCCATCCAACGCCGCCCCAGCCGCAAGATCCGCGTCGGCTCCGTCGAAGTCGGCGGCGACGCCCCGATCAGCGTCCAGTCGATGACCAATACCCTGACCGCCGACGCGGCCGCGACCATCGCCCAGGTGCGGGCGCTGGAGGAGGCCGGCGCCGACATCGTGCGGGTCTCCTGCCCGGACGAGGAATCGACCGCTGCGCTTCCCGCCATCGTCAAGGCGGTGAACGTGCCGATCGTGGCCGACATCCACTTCCACTACAAACGCGCCATCGAAGCCGCGAAGGCAGGCGCCGCTTGCCTGCGCATCAATCCCGGCAATATCGGCTCAGCCGCCCGGGTGCGCGAGGTGGTGCAGGCGGCCCGCGACCACGGCCTTTCGATGCGCATCGGCGTCAATGCCGGTTCGCTCGAGCGCGACCTGCTCGAGCGCTATGGCGAGCCCTGCCCCGAAGCCATGGTCGAGAGTGCGCTGAGCCACGCCCGCATCCTGCAGGACCATGACTTCCACGAGTTCAAGATCAGCGTGAAGGCTTCCGATGTCTTCCTGACCGTCGCCGCCTACCAGCTGCTGTCCGAGGCCATCGACTGCCCGCTGCACCTGGGCGTGACCGAGGCCGGCCCGACCCGTCCCGGCACTATCAAGTCGGCTATAGGCATGGGCTCGCTGCTCTGGGCCGGCATAGGCGACACCATCCGCGTCTCGCTGGCCGCCGACCCGGTCGAGGAGATCAAGGCCGGCTTCGATATCCTGAAGTCGCTCAATCTGCGTCACCGCGGCGTCAACATCATCGCCTGCCCCTCCTGCGCGCGGCAGGGCTTCAATGTCATCGAGACCGTCGGCATTCTGGAAGAGCGGCTCGCCCACGTGACCACGGCCATGTCGCTGTCGATCATTGGCTGCGTGGTCAACGGCCCGGGCGAGGCGCTGTTCACCGACGTCGGCTTCACCGGCGGCGGCAAGGGCGCCGGCATGGTCTATCTGGCCGGCCGTCAGGACCATAAGCTGGACAATGTCGGGATGGTCGACCACATCGTCGAACTGGTCGAAGCGCGCGCCGCCGAGATCGAGGCGGAGAAGGCGCGAACGCTGCAAGCCGCCGAATAGGCTGACGCGCCGACACCCTTGCGCCGCGCAGGTAAACGCTGTTTAGATTTCGCCGAACCACAGCAGGAGGGACCCCATGTCCGTAGACGGCAACTGGAATATCGTAGTCAGCTCCCCAATGGGCGACCAGCCCACGACGCTTACCCTGAAGAACGAAGGCGGCGCCCTCACCGGCGTACAAGGCGCGCAAGGCCAGTCCAGCGCGATCGCCAACGGCAAGGTCGACGGCGACACCGTCACCTGGTCCAACTCCGTCACCCAACCGTTTCCGATGACGCTCGAGTTCACCGGCACGCTCGCTGGCGACACCCTGAACGGCAACGTCAAGGCCGGCTCGTTCGGATCCTTCCCCTTCAAGGGCGCGCGCGCTTAGCTTGACCCGAAGGCCCTTCCCCCGCGATGGGGGAAGGGTAGGGTTGGGGACGGCGCACGTCCCCGGCCATGCCGCTCCGATCCGGGAGCGATGCTTCCGAAGTCCATTCAATTGCACCTTCCCCAGGCCCGTCTAGAACAGGTTCTCGATCGTTTCCGCGAGGTCGAGGCGCGTATGGGCGCGGCGGCCGATGGCGCCGAGATCGTGCGCCTCGCCAAGGAGCATGCCGAGCTCAAGCCGGTGGTCGATGCGGTCAACGCGCTGGAGCATGCGCGCGGCGAGGTCCCCGACCTGGAAACCATGGCCAAGGGCGACGACGCCGAGATGGCCGCGCTCGCCCGCGACGAACTGGAAGTCCTGAACGCCCGCCTGCCGGATCTGGAGCGGGCTGTCGCCCTGCACCTGGCGCCCAAGGACAAGGACGAGAACGCCTCGGCCATCCTGGAGGTGCGCGCCGGCACGGGCGGCGACGAGGCGGCCCTCTTCGCCGGCGACCTCTTCCGCATGTACCAGCGCTATGCGCAGAGCCGCGGCTGGAAGGTCGAG
>DASQSO010000209.1:0-2035 GCA_035642335.1 Caulobacteraceae bacterium | reverse complement strand
CACCGGAGGCGGCGAATTCCTCTCGTCCCTGGCGCCGTTCGCCGGTCGAGTGACAGCCGTCGAGGGTTACGTTCCGAACCTCGGCGTCGCTCGCCGGCGCTTAGAGCCGCTCGGCGTTCCGGTTCTGCAGGCCGACGCCGCCTCGCACCTGCCGTTCGAGGACGGCGTTTTCGATCTGGTGCTGAATCGCCACGGCGCCATCCAGTGCGCCGAGATTCATCGGGTCGTGAAGCGCGGCGGGGTGTTTCTCACCCAGCAGGTTGGCGGCGACAATCTGGCCGACCCGATGGACCGCTTTGGCGCCAAGCCCGCATGGCCGGCCAACACGCTCGATCAGGTCTCACGACAACTGCGGGTGATGGGCTTCGACATTCCGGAGGCGCGGGAGTGGCGCGGCCCGGTGACGTTCTCCGATGTCGGGGCCTTGATCTACTTTCTGAAAGCGATCCCATGGATCGTCGAGGGCTTCGATGTGGAGCGAGACCTGGAGTCGCTGACGGCGCTGCACGCGACCCTCAAGGCCGGCCATCCGCTGCAATTCACCTGCACCCGGTTCCTGATCCAGGCCGTGAAGGGCTGACGCGCCAGAGCGGCTACCGCTTCGGGCCGGCCGTCACACCCCTGGCGCGCGCGCTTCGCCCTCGGGCGCCGGTTCCGGCTTGGCGGGCGGCGGGCCCATCAGGGCGGGCTGGAACAAAAGGGCCGAGACCAGGGTCCAGAGCAGCGAGATCATCAGAAGCTTGCCCATGCTGGCCGTGCCCGGATGGTTGGAGGCCCAGAGGCTGCCGAAACCGGTGGCGGTGGTCAGGGCGCTGAAGAACACCGCCCGCGCCAGACTGGAGGTGAGCAGGTGCGAGCCGCCCGAGCGCCAGGACATGACGAAATAGATGTGGAAGGCGACGCCGATGCCGAACAGCAGCGGCAGGGCGATGATGTTGGCGAAGTTCAGCGGCTGACCGATGACCACGCAGGTGCCCATGGTCAAAAGCCCGGTGAGGACGATGGGGGCCATGGTGATGGCGACGTCCCGCACCCGCCGCAGCACCAGCAGCAAGAGGATGCTGATGGCGACGAAGGACAGCAGGCCGGCCTCGACGAAGGCTCCTACGATGGTTTTGCCGCCCTCGCGGATGTCCAATGCCGCGCCGGTCACGTCCGGAACCAGCGGCAGCACCGCCTTGATGAAGGCGTTTAGCACCGCATCATTGTTGGAATCGCCTTTTGGGATGATCGAAACCCGGGCGCGGCCGTCCGGCGTTTCCCAGTCGCGGACTAGGTCGGGGGGCAGGGACCGCAGGGTGACCGGCCGCGGCTGCAACTCGCCGCGCACCTGGGTCAGCAGGAGGCCGAAGCCCGGCATCAGCACCTGGGCCGCCTGGGCGCGGGCGGTGGGGCTGGCCTGGGCCAGCTGCTCCAGATCGCCGGCCAGCCGCCGCGCATCCGCGGCCGACGTAGCCGGGACTCCCGCCGCCTGGCGTAGGGAGACCCACGGTGCGGCCGTGCTCCCCGCCGCCTGGCGCAGGGCCGTCGCCGTCTGGTTCAGGCTGGCGACCACCTCGGCGTCGGTGGGTGGCGGGGCGACCACCGGCGGCGTCAGGGTCAGGTCGAGCAGGTTGGCCGCATCGGCGATGGCGGCGATCTTCGCCGGCTGGTCGCCGGGCACGAAGCTGGAGAGGGTGCGGGCATCGGAAACCACCGGCAGGGTCCGCACCTCGGCGGCGACGGCGTCGGCGGCGGCGAGGTTGGGCGTGATGTATTCCAGTGTGTTGGTCGCCTGGTTCGGGTCCTTCATCAGGTCGAGCAGAGTCGCGACCGACTCCGCCTTGGGGCTGCGCAGGTGCATGGGGTTGAAGTCGAAATGCAGCAGCGGCAACAGAGCCGCCGAAACTAGGGCGGCGCCGACGCCGGTCCCGATCACCAGCCGCCGGTGGCCGAGCGCGAAGTCGTCGATCCGCGCCAGGCTGGGAGGGGCGCCGCGCTCCGGCGCCCCGGGGGGCTGGCTGATGCGGATCAGGGCGGGCAAAAGGGTCAGATT
>DASQSO010000208.1:0-3049 GCA_035642335.1 Caulobacteraceae bacterium | reverse complement strand
ACCGCGGCGCCGCAATCCTTCGCCGACGTCGTCCAGCGCGTAGCCCCGGCGGTGGTTTCCATCGACGTGGTCGGCAAGGCCGCGCCGCGGGCCGCCGCCCTGGAGGGCCAAAGCCTGCCCTTCCCGTTTGGCCCGGGCGGCCCGGGCGGCGAGAACAGCCCGTTCGGCTTCGAGTTCCGCCAGCTGGTCCCGCAGGCGGGGCCGACGCGCGCCACCGCTTCGGGCTTCTTCATCTCGCCCGACGGCTACATCGTCACCAACAACCACGTGATCGACGGCGTCGCCAAGATCACGGTGCGCGACAAGGACGGGCGGGAATTTACCGCCCGGCTGGTCGGCGCCGACCCGACCACCGACCTGGCGGTCATCAAGGTCGAAGGCCACGACTTCCCCTTTGTCAGCTTCGAGGAGCGGGCCAAGCCGCGGGTCGGCGACTGGGTCGTCGCGGTCGGCAACCCGCTCGGCCTCGGCGGCACCGCCACGGCCGGCATCGTCTCGGCGCTTGACCGCGAGCATATCGCGGACTCCAACTATGTCGGCTTCATGCAGATCGACGCGCCGATCAACCGGGGCAATTCCGGCGGTCCGACCTTCGACGTCTATGGCCGGGTGGTCGGGGTCAACACCGCCATCTTTTCGCCCTCCGGCGGCTCGATCGGCATCGGCTTCGACATCCCGGCCGATGTGGCGGCGTCAGTCAGCCGCCAGCTGATCGACCATGGCAAGGTGGTCAGGGGCTATATCGGCGCCTCCATCCAGGATCTGACGCCGGAGATGGCCGCCAGCTTCGGGCTTTCCTCGGCCAAAGGCGCCCTCGTCGCCCAGGTGGTCTCGGGAGGACCTTCCGACAGGGCGGATCTGAAGTCCGGCGACCTGGTCCTCGGCGTGGACGGCCAGCCGGTGGCGTCCGCCCTGGACCTGACCCGGCACGTCGGGATGGCGCGGCCAGGCGACGTCATCCGCCTGCGGGTTCGCCGCAACGGGCGGATGATCGATGTGGACCTGCACGCGGGCCTGCGCCCCTCCGAGCAGGCGCTGGCCGCCAACGACCTCTACGGCGGCGCGGACTCGCCAACGGGCGTCCTTGGCATGCGGCTTACTCCGGACCCGAAGGGGGGCGTCGTGGTCGAGGGGATCAACGCGGACTCCGACGCCAGCGACAAGGGACTTGTCCGCGGCGACGTGATCCTGCGGGCGGGCGATCACAAGGTGGCGACGCCCGCCGACGTCGCGGCGGCGGTCGCCGACGCACGCCGCGAAGGCCGCAAGGACATGCTGGTGCTGGTCGCTCACGGCGACCACCAGCTGTTCGTGCCGCTGAGCACCGGTCAGGCTTCGGGCTGACGGGCCGACCGACGATGGGCGGCGTCGGCGGAGCGGCCAGCGGCGGCGTGGAGGGCGCGGACGAGCGGGCGAGGTTCGGGACGCGCCAGCGGCGCGGGCGGGAAAGGGTCATCTTGGCGACTCCCTGGCGTCCTGTCCGACGCGCATAGACGACCGCCGCTATATATCATTCCGTGATACAGCGGAGGCCTATATCATGCCATGATGCAGAGGTATGAATGACCACTGGTGAGAGGGTAGGACAGATGCGCACAAGGCTGTTCAACATCGCTGTCGCGCTCGGCGCGGCCGGCTTGGCGGCAACCGGGGCGATGGCGAATCAGCCACCCCAAAACGACGCGCCGGCCGGCGGCGCGACGGCCAACGGGGGCCAGAGCGACGACATCGGCTTCATGGGCGCGCGGCTGGGCATGGGGCTGGATGCGTGGAAGGCGCTGGCCTATCCGGGCCGCAATCCCGCGGAAGTCGCGACCGCTTGCGCGGCGGGGCCGGTCTCTACGCCAGGCGTCGTCGTCTGCACCTATGCGCAGCGGGCGGGCAGCCTCGATCTGCCGCTGTCCATCCCCCTGAGCGGGACCTGGCTGGTGCGCAGTCCACGGTACGACTTCGTCGGCGGCCGACTTTCCAGGATCGAGTTCCGCACCTCGATCGACGCCTTCAACGACCTGACGGCGCGCTTCGAGGCCAAATACGGCCCGGCCACCCAAACACTGAACGACAACTTGACGACGCGCGACGGCCTGAACCTGCCCCGGGTGCGCAAGATCTGGCGCCTGCCGGCCGGCTCGATCGAGATTGTCGATCCGACGACGCCGCCGACCCAGCTCGCCGTGCGGTTTGTCGGACATTGAGGCAGTTCGTCGTCGCCATCAGGCCGCGGTCCTCCTCAAACGGCTGGCGGGGCGGGAGCCGAGTGATGAGCCGATACGACCAGGACGACCGGCGTTTCCGGCCCGCGCTGCGGCGCATGGCGGTGCTGGGGGCGGTCTTTGCCGCGACCGCGGCCTTCGCGGCGGCGGCCGTGTTCGCGCTTGCCGCCAGATCGAGCGCGCCCGAACTGGTCCCCGGCGGCCAGCCCCCGCCGCCCGGAGCCGTACGGATTCGAAGCTAGCCCCGGCCCGCAAAGACGCCACTGGCTAGCAGCGACCACGCGGCTGGAAATTATACCCCGAAATGCTAAGGGGCGGCCGGTTCGCCGCGTTGGGCGCCGATCGCGGCCCCGGCGAAAGTCTTTGGAGGAACCCGACCATCACCCACGCCACCCCGATCGACGGCGCCGCTCGGTCGCCAAGGCCCGCCGCCGCCCAACCCGCCAACCTGGCGGAGGCCGAGGACCAGCGCCGCCTGCCGCTGGCGGTCCTGTCCCTGCTGGCCCTGGCTCTTGGGACCGTCACGGGCCTCGGCGCGGTGCTGTTCCGCGACCTGATCGGCCTGATCCACAACCTGATGTTCACCGGCCACGCCGTGGTCCACTACGACGCCAACGTCTTCACCGCGCCGGCGCCCTGGGGGCCGTGGGTGATCCTGGTCCCGGTGGTCGGCGCCGTCGGCGTGACCTTCGTGGTCAGCAACTTCGCCCCGGAGGCCAAGGGGCATGGCGTGCCGGAGGTGATGGACGCCATCTACTACAAGAGCGGCGTGATCCGGCCGGTGGTGGCGGTGGTGAAGTCGGTGGCCTCGGCGCTGGCGATCGGCACCGGCGCCT
>DASQSO010000207.1:0-3540 GCA_035642335.1 Caulobacteraceae bacterium | reverse complement strand
GCGGCGATGGCGGCGCTGGCCTGCTGCATAGCCAGGACCAGCTGGTGTGCATCCAAACGCGTGGCGGTCGCCATGGTGGCGAGGAGTTCCGGGGTGGCGACGATCTTGTCGGACGGCGGCGCATCGATCTCGACCTGAACGCCAGCGTCGAGGTCCGCCAGGCTCGGCACGGTCTGGATGCGCCCGTCGTCGGCGATGGCGATCGGGCGGCGACCGCCCGGCCCGACTAGGAAGGCCTTCACGTCCGGCGCGGGCTTGCGGTCGCGCATGACGTAGTGAGCCAGCATGAAGCGGTTGCGCTGCTGCTGCGGCGTATCGAGGTACATCTTGAGGAAGGGATAGAGGGCGTCGGCCTTTACCGGCGGCTGGGGCGCCGCGTGCGTGATCGGCGCGGCCAGAATGGATACGGCGATTCCGCCAATCAGACTTCTCCGGTCCAAGACAGCGCTCCTGTTCGGGCGACGCCCCCCGCGGACGAAATCCGTAGCGGGCGATCGATGCCAGCGTGGGTAAAGCTTGATTGCGAATCGTTTCAAGAAAAAAGGGCCGCGGGATGACACCCGCGGCCCACGTGCGTGACCTCAGGGAGGGGAGATCAGCACTTGTAGTACATGTCGAATTCGACCGGGTGCGGGTGCAGTTGCAGCCGCATCACTTCTTCCATCTTCAGCTCGATATAGGCGTCGATGAAGTCGTCGCTCATCACGCCGCCCTTCTTCAGGAAGGCGCGGTCCTTGTCGAGGTTCTCCAGCGCCTCGCGCAGCGAGCCGCAGACCTCGGGGATCTTCTTCTGCTCGCGGGGCGGCAGGTCGTAGAGGTTCTTGTCGGCCGGACCTCCCGGATCGAGCTTGTTTTCGATGCCGTCGAGGCCGGCCATCAGCATGGCCGTGAAGGTCAGATACGGATTGCCCATGGGATCGGGGAAGCGGACCTCGATCCGCTTGCCCTTGGGGCTCTCCACGTGCGGGATGCGCACCGAGGCCGACCGGTTGCGGGCCGAATAGGCCAGCTTCACCGGCGCCTCGTAGCCCGGCACCAGGCGCTTGTAGCTGTTGGTGGTCGAGTTGGAGAAGGCGTTGATGGCCTTGGCGTGCTTGATGATGCCGGCGATGTAATGCAGGCAGGTGTCTGAAAGCCCGGCATATTTGTCGCCGGCGAACAGCGGCTTGCCGCCCTTCCAGATCGACTGGTGCACGTGCATGCCTGAACCGTTGTCGGCGAACATCGGCTTGGCCATGAAGGTGGCCGTCTTGCCGTAGGCCGCCGCCACGTTGTGTATCACGTACTTATAGAGCTGCAGCCGGTCGCCCATGGTGATCAGTTCGGCGAACTTCAGGCCGAGCTCGTGCTGGGCCGGCGCCACCTCGTGGTGGTGCTTTTCCGGCTGCATGCCGAGTTCGCCCATGACGCCGAGCATCTCGCCGCGCAGGTCCTGGGCGGAGTCGACCGGGTTGACCGGGAAATAACCGCCCTTGGGTCCCGGGCGGTGGCCCATATTGCCTTCTTCGTATTCCTTGGCGCTGTTGACCGGCAGTTCGGTGGAATCAAACGAATAGCCGGTCGAGTTGGCCGCGACGGACCAGCGCACGTCGTCGAAGATGAAGAATTCCGCTTCCGGGCCGAAGAACACCGTATCGCCGACGCCGGAGGACTTGACGTGGTTCAGCGCCGACTTGGCGATCGAACGCGGATCGCGCTCGTAGGGGGTGTTGGTGTCCGGGTTCAGCACGTCGCAGAACATGAACAGCGTCGTCTGTTGGTAGAACGGGTCGATCCGCGCCGAGTCCAGGTCGGGGCGCAGCTTCATGTCGGACTCGTTGATCGCCTTCCAGCCGGCGATGGACGAGCCGTCGAACATGGTGCCGTCGGTGAGGAAGTCCTCGTCGACCATGTCGATATCGAAGGTGACGTGCTGCATCTTGCCGCGCATGTCGGTGAAGCGGACGTCGACATATTTGACGTCCTTCTCTTTGATTTCCGCCAGGATGTCCTTGTAGTTCGCCATGGTCGTCCTTGATCCCCTTACAGGTTCGGTTATGCCGGTTAGATTGCCGCCGCGCCGATTTCGCCCGTTCGGATGCGGACGACTTCGCTGATTTCGGAGACGAAGATCTTGCCGTCCCCGATCCTGCCCGTGCGGGCCGCGGTCTGTATGACCTCCAGCGCCGCCTGAACTTGGTCGTCGGCGATCACCACCTCGATTTTGATCTTCGGCAGGAAATCGACGACGTATTCAGCGCCGCGATAGAGTTCTGTATGGCCCTTCTGGCGCCCGTAGCCCTTGGCTTCGAGCACCGTCATGCCCTGTACGCCCAGCTCCTGCAGCGCCTCCTTCACCTCGTCGAGTTTGAACGGCTTGATGATCGCTTCAATCTTCTTCATCGGCGGCGTTTCTAATGACGAATTAAGCTCGGCGCGGGCGCCGCCCAGGTCGTCTGGCTAGCAGCACGGCCGGCCGTCCGATCACAAGGGGATCGCGGGGCGGCGCGTCCGCTGCCCGCCCCTACGCGGGCAGGCGCCCCAATTTAAGGCGTCGACGCCTAAATCTTGACCAATTGATGAAACCGCTTGTGGCGCGCCCCTGTCGCCGTACAAACGGCGAAAAGGCGCTGATCTAAGGGTTTGCGAATGCGCGATGACACGCCGGTGCTGATCGGCGCCGGCCAATTCACCTATCGCGGCGCGGCCGAGGCCTCGCCGTCGCCGCTGCGGATGATCAAGATCGCGGCCGAACGCGCCGCCGCCGACGCTGGGCTGGACGTGAGCGCGCTGGCTGGCCTGGACACCCTGGCGGTGGTCGGATTCACCGTCGACGCCGGCGGCGCGCTGCAGCGGCTGCCGTTCCCCAGGCTGAAGAACCCGCCGCGGGCCCTGGCCGGCGAATTGGGCGCCAAGCCGCGCTACGCGCCCTACACCCATATGGGCGGCAACACGCCCCAGCAACTGGTCAACGCCCTCTGCGCCCGCATCGCCAGCGGCGAGAGCGACTTCGCGCTGGCGGTTGGCGCCGAGTTCCTCGGATCGCTGCGCAAGCGGCTGGCGGCCGGGTCGAGCTTCGAGGATTTCGAGTCCGATCCGGAGGCCCCGGAACCCGAGCGCTTCGGCGACGGACGGCCGGGCGTCACCCCGCGGGAGGCCGCCCACTGGCTGAACGTGCCGATCAACACCTATCCGCTGTTCGAAAACGCCTTCCGCGCCCATCAGGGCCGGACCATCGCCGAGCATCAGCGTCAGCTTGGCGCGCTGTTCGCGCCGTTCACCAGGATAGCCGCCGCCAACCCGGAAGCCTGGTTCCCCACCGAACGCAGCGCCGAGGAACTGGTTACGGTCAACGACCGCAACCGGATGGTCGGCTTCCCTTACCCGAAGTACCTCAACGCCATCATGGACGTCGACCAGTCGGCCGGGGTGCTGATCACCAGCGTCAGAAAGGCGAGGGAGCTTGGCGTTGCGGAGGACCGCTTCGTCTATCTGCACGGCTGCGCCGACGCCGCCGACCTCTGGTATCCGATCGAGCGGCAGAACTACTATTCCAGCCCC
>DASQSO010000206.1:0-2185 GCA_035642335.1 Caulobacteraceae bacterium | reverse complement strand
GGTTGCGCCGGGTCAGGCCGCTCAGGTGATGGGCGGCGGGATCGCCGACCGGATAGGCCTCGGTCTCGACGATCCGCCCGCTGGCGCGGCCCTCCGGCCGCTCATGGGTCAGGGTCTTGCCGACCAGATAGCGGGCCATCTCCACCGTATCGGCGGGCAGCTCGGCGCGCCTCATCCGCGCGATTTGCAACACAGGTTCCGACGCGCCCTGGCTCATGGCCCCGCTGCTATCACAAGACTCTCATATTCCGCTCATCTCCGCGAAAGCAGGGGACCCAGGGTTTTATTCTGCGGCACTCCATCTTCTTCGTGTGCTTTGTGCCCTTCGTGGTCGAATCCTTTGGGCCGATGAGCCGCTCGGAATCCGAAGTAAAACGCCTGGGTCCCCGCTTCCGCGGGGATGAGCGGAAAAAGGCAGCGCTCCGCGGGCCGGAATAAGTCGCCGGCGCCGTTCGTCTATCTCGGCATGAGCCCAGACCCGGTCTCCCACCCCGTTGTCGCCATCGTCGTCCCCGGCGGTGCTCTCGGCCGCCGCACCTTAAACCCCCATCCCCCGGGGCGCGGCGGCCGAGGCTGCGGGCGGGAATAAACCGGACGGCCCAGCCGTCTACCCAGCCAACACCCCAACCCAAGCGTGAGGCCTACATGTCGTCAGAGACCCCATCCGATCCGTCGCGGCGCGGCGCGCTGAAATGCCTGGCCTTTGGCGGCGCGGGCACGGTGTTCATGCTGGCCGGCGGGGTTCTGGCCCCGATGGACCTGGCGCTGGCCGCCGGGCGCGGCGCCGCCGCCGGCACGCCGCTGTTCCTGCAGGTCAGCGACACCCACATCGGCTTCAACAAGGAGGCCAATCCCGACGTCGCCGCGACGCTCAAGCAGACCATCGAGCTGGTCAACGCCATGCCGGTCCGGCCGGCCCTGACCATCCACACCGGCGACATCACCCACCTGTCCAAGGCCCAGCAGTTCGACACCGCCCAGCAGCTGCTGTCGGGCCTGCGCGCCGGCGAGCTGCACACGGTTCCCGGCGAGCACGACGTCACCGATGGGACCGGGACCGAGTACTTCAACCGCTTCGGCAAGGCCTCCGCCAACAAGGGCTATTACAGCTTCGATCATCAGGGCGTTCACTTCGTCGCCCTGGTCAACGTGATGAACTTCAAGCCCAACGGCCTTGGCGCCTTTGGCGACGACCAGCTCGCCTGGCTGGAGGCCGACCTGAAGGGCCGCTCGTCCAGCACCCCGATCGTGGTCTTCGCCCACATGCCGATGTGGACCATCTACGAGCCCTGGGGCTGGGGCACCGGCGACGCCGGCCAGGCCATGAGCCACCTGAAGCGCTTCGGCTCGGTCACCGTCCTCAACGGCCACATCCACCAGATCGTCCAGAAGGTGGAAGGCAACATCACCTTCCACACCGCCCGCTCGACCGCCTATCCGCAACCGACCGCCGGCGTTGGCCCCGGGCCGATGCCGCTGACGGTGCCCCGCGATCAGCTGCCGAGGATGCTCGGCGTCACCAGCGTCAACTTCGTGCGCCATCCGACCGCGGCGAAGCTCACCGACTCAACCCTGGCCTAGATCCCAGGCTCAACCAGGAATACCGCTATGACTTCGAACAACTTTCGCCGCGCCAGTATCGCCTCGTTGGGCGCCGTTGCGCTCCTCGCCCTGGCGGCTTCGGCCATCGCCCAGGCCCAGGCCACCAACGCGGTCATGATCAAGAACTACATGTTCACACCAATGGCGCTCACCGTTAAGGCGGGGACAACCGTGACCTGGAAAAACTTCGACGGCGAACCGCATACGGTGGTCAACGACGCCGGTCTGTTCCGCTCCGCCGCACTCGATCAGAACGACACCTACAAGTTCAAGTTCGACAAGCCGGGCGTCTACAAGATCTTATGCGGCATCCATCCGTACATGAAGGAGGTAATCACGGTTCAGTAGCCGCGATGGGCGCCCTGGCGCGGGCGGACTCGGCAAGATCATCGCCGCGGCCTAGGAGCGGCGGCGCCGCGGCGCCCGCGTTCGCCCAGACGCCCACGGAGCAGCGCCTTGACACGTTCGTGCTGACGCCAACCACACCGAACGCGGGGCTGAACCCCGATCAGACGCGCCGTTTCCGCGACGTGGTGCTGGTGCATTCCGACGCGGCCTACAATCTGGCGTTCCGGCTGACGCG
>DASQSO010000205.1:0-9404 GCA_035642335.1 Caulobacteraceae bacterium | reverse complement strand
GGCGGTCAGGCCAAGGCTGGTGAGGACGAAGGCCAGGAAGAAGGTGGTCGAGTAGCCGTTCTGGAAGACGTTGAAGCCCAGGAGTTTGACCGGGATGGAGATCGCGCCATTGCCGATGATGTAGCGTCCGGCGGCATAGGTGAGCCCAGCCGCGATGATGCCGCCGGTGAAGTTGCGCCAGGCCTGCAGCCGTCCCCGCCGCGAGAACGGGATCACCTTGCCGAGCACCAGCTGGAAGGCCACCCGCTGGGCGCCGGAAAAAAGGCCGAGCATCAGCAGGAAGAAGAGGATGGCGGCCAAGAGCGGCGCGCTCGAGAAGAACCAGCCGGCGACGGCCATGCCGAGGATTTGCACCCGCATCAACGTGCCCATCAGGATTGAGGCGGGCAGCACCCGCTTGCGATGCTCGATCTGCGAGGCGCCGATGATCGGCGAGACCACCTGGCCGACCTGCTGAAGCGACAGGCCAAGGCCGACGATGGCGTTGGGGCTGGCGATCATGCGCAGCCAGCCGGGCAGGAATCCCAGGTCGTGCGAGGCCAGAATATAGAGATAGGCCGGCACGAAGGTCGGGGCGTTGACCAGCCGAAAGCCGGTCATGCCCAACATGCCGTGCAGATAGTTGGCGGCGTAGTTGCGGCGCAGATTGGCCCAGATGAACCGCTCGTACTCGGCTTCCGGGCTGATCTGATCGACGGCGCTGGTGGCGGTTTCGGGCGAGGCGAGCTCAGCAATTTCGATCTCGCTCAGGCTGGCGATCTCGTTCGGGCTTACGGTTTCATCCAACGTCCACAGGTCCCCCGCTCAGGTTCGCGACTCTCTCGCGCCGGCCCGAATAAACCGCCGCGCACGCGTTGCCCAGCCGCGGGCCCCAGCCTAGAGTCTCAGGCCAATCTGGGCTGGAAGCTGTTATGGCGGAAACGCAAACCGAAGCGAAGGACATTGCCGCCTTGTCGTTCGAGCAGGCGCTTGGCGAGCTTGAGAAGATCGTCGCCGAGCTTGAGTCCGGCCAGGCGCCGCTGGAACGCTCGATCGAGATGTACGAACGCGGGGCTGCCTTGAAAGCCCATTGCGAGAAGCGGCTGGAGGCCGCGCGGCTGCGTGTCGAGAAGATCGTTGTCGGGCCGCAGGGGCCGACGGGCGTCGAGCCGGCCGATTTCTCCTAAGCGCCCGTGAGCGACGCGCTCGCCCAAAGACTGGCCGAAGCCGCGGATCTCGTCACTATCGCGCTGGACGCGCTCCTACCCAGAGCCGAAGGCCCCGAACAGCGGTTGACCGAGGCCATGCGCTATGCCGCCCTCGGCCCCGGCAAGCGGCTTCGGCCGTTCTTCGCGCTGGAGACCGCCAGGATGTTCGATCTGGAGGAGCGGCCGGTGCTGCGCTGCGCCTGCGCGCTGGAATGCATCCATGCCTACAGCTTGATCCACGACGACCTGCCGTGCATGGACGACGATGACCTGCGCCACGGCCGCGCCACCGTACACAAGGCCTATGACGAGGCGACCGCGGTGCTGGCCGGCGACGCGCTGCAGACGGCGGCGTTCGAGATCCTGGCCCATCCAGACACCCATTCCGACGGAAGCGTGCGCGCCGAACTGGTGCGCAAACTGGCCGCCGCCGCCGGCGCCAGGGGCATGGCCGGCGGCCAGATGATCGACCTGCTTGGCGTCGGCGACGACCTGGGCGCGGTTGCCAGGATGCAGCGCCTGAAGACCGGCGCCCTCATCGCCTGCGCCTTCGATCTGCCCATGGTCATGGCCAAGCCCATGGAGGCCGAACGGCAGGGCTTGATGGGCTTCGCCCAGGACCTCGGCCTCGCCTACCAGATCGTCGATGACCTGCTCGATGTCGAGGGCGATCAGGACCTGCTTGGCAAGACCGCTGGCGCCGGGGACGCGACCAAGGGCAAGGTCAACTACGTCACTCTCCTGGGTACGGAGCAGGCGCGCGAGCGGGTTGCTCTCTTGGCTGACCAGGCCCGGTCACATCTGGACATGTTCGGTGAGCGGGCTAAATACCTGCGAGACAGCGTTGATTTCGTGTTAGACCAGCGTCACTGATCGGCTTCCAGGACCAGAGTTTAGTCACCCCTGCACCATGGCGCCACGCACCCCACTGCTCGATACCGTCAACGCTCCGGCCGACACGCGCGGGTTCACCGTCCGGCAGCTCAGACAACTGGCGGACGAACTTCGCGCCGAGACCATAGACGCGGTCTCGCAGACCGGCGGCCATCTGGGCGCGGGCCTTGGCGTGGTCGAGTTGACCATCGCCCTGCACCATGTGTTCGATACGCCGAACGACATCCTGATCTGGGACGTCGGCCACCAGGCCTATCCGCACAAGATCCTGACCGGTCGGCGGACACGTATCCGCACCCTGCGCCAGGGCGGCGGCCTGTCCGGGTTCACCAAGCGGGCGGAGAGCCCTTACGATCCCTTCGGCGCCGCCCACGCCGCCACTTCGATCTCCGCCGGCCTCGGCTTCGCCGTGGCGCGCGACCGCCGCGGTGCCGACCACAAGGTGGTCGCGGTCATCGGCGACGGAGCGCTGTCGGCCGGCATGGCCTATGAGGCGATGAACAACGCCGCCGACACCACCGGCCAGCTGATCGTGGTGCTGAACGACAACGACATGTCGATCGCGCCCCCGGTCGGCGGCATGAGCGCCTACCTCGCCCGGCAGGTCTCCGGGCGCTCCTACCGGTCCTTGCGCGCCTTTGGCGCCCGGCTGGCGCAGATCCTGCCGAAGCGGCTGAAGGAGATGGCGCGCAAGACAGAGGAATACGCCCGGGGCATGGCCACCGGCGGCACCTTCTTCGAGGAGCTGGGCTTCTTTTACGTGGGCCCGATCGACGGCCACAATCTCGACCACCTGGTCCCGGTGCTGAAGAACGTCCGCGATATCAAGGACCGGCCGGTCCTGGTCCACGTCGTGACCCAGAAGGGCAAGGGTTACGGGCCGGCGGAGGCCGCCGCCGACAAGTACCACGGCGTGGTCAAGTTCGACGTCGTCACGGGCAAGCAGAACAAGGCCCCGGCCGGCGCGCCGCAATATACCCGGGTCTTCGCCGACGCCCTGATCCGCGAGGCGGAAAAGGACGACAGGATCGTCGCCGTCACCGCCGCCATGCCCTCGGGCACCGGCCTCGACCGCTTCGCCGAGCGCTTCCCCGACCGCGCCTTCGACGTCGGCATCGCCGAGCAGCACGCGGTGACCTTCGCCGCCGGCCTCGCCGCCGACGGCATGAAACCGTTCGCGGCCATCTATTCCACCTTCCTGCAGCGCGGCTACGACCAGGTGGTGCACGACGTGGCCATCCAGCGCCTGCCGGTGCGCTTCGCCATCGACCGCGCCGGCCTGGTCGGCGCCGACGGGCCAACCCATGCTGGCGCGTTCGACGTCGGCTTCCTGGGCCAGTTGCCCGGCTTCGTGGTCATGGCCCCCGCCGACGAGGCGGAGATGGCCGCCATGATCGCCACCGCCGTCGCCATCGACGACCGGCCCAGCGCCTTTCGCTATCCGCGCGGCGAGGGGACCGGCGTTGCCATCCCCGAAGCGCCCGAGGCGCTGGAGATCGGCCGCGGCCGCATCCTGCGCGAAGGCTCGGCCATCGCCATCCTCTCCTTGGGCAGCCGCCTGCCGGAGGCGCTGAAGGCCGCCGACCTGCTGGCCGCGCGCGGCTATCCGGCCACCGTCGCCGACGCCCGCTTCGCCAAGCCGTTGGATGAGGACCTGGTCCTGCGCCTGGCCCGCGAGCACGAGGCCCTCATCACCCTGGAAGAGGGCTCGATGGGCGGCTTCGGCGCCTTCGTACTGCACCTGCTGGCCGATCGCGGCGTGCTCGACCGCGGCCTGAAGATTCGCACCCTGGTCCTGCCCGACCTGTTCCAGGACCACGACAAGCCCGAACTCATGTACGCCCAGGCCGGCCTCGACGCCGAAGGCATCGTCCGCGCCGCGCTCGGCGCCCTGGGCGTCGACAACGCCATCGGGGGTTTGAGGGCGCTTTAGGCTGTCCGAGACGGCCGATCAGTTAGTAGTGAAATCGGCACTGCGCGATTTCGAGCTGCTGCGCGTCGCCCTTGCCTGAGACGCGATAGACCAGCCGATCCTCAAGCGTGATGCGGCGTGACCACCAGCCTCGCAAATCGCCGCGCAACGGTTCGGGTTTGCCCGAGCCGGCAAATGGCGAGCGCATGCATTCCCTGATCAGGCCGTTCAGCCGTTCGAGCGTATTGGCGTCGGCGGCCCGCCAATGGAGATAGTCCTCCCAGGCCCGGTCGGCGAAGACGAGCTTCACGGCTCCGTCAGCGTGCGCTCCGCGCCGTCGCCGGCGTTGAGCTGGGTGATCGCTTCCGCGAGGCGGCCGGCATTTCTCGGATTCCAGAGCAGATGCCCGGTCTCTTCCATGGCGTTCCAATCCGCCAGCGAGACCATCACCACCGCCTCGCCCCGCTTGCGGGTGACCACCACCGGCGCATGGCTCTCGACGACCCGATCCATGACGTCCTTAAGCTTCGCCCGCGTGTCGGAATAGGTCAGAACGTCCATGGTCGCCTCCTCAAGCTCTATATGTACAGAAAGCCGTACAAGATCAACTCCGCTTCCTGCGGTTTGATGGCTGGAACCGTTCGAACTGCTGCATCAGGGCCGATGCAGATCTGAGCTTTGCCGCTAAGGTGGGGTCGATGGCCCAGCCAATGATCGAGCTCCAGGATGTCGCCAAGTCGTTCGACGGTGGGACGAGCGAGGCTGTCGCCGGCGTCAGCCTTGCCGTGGCCGAGGGCGAGTTCATCGCCCTGGTCGGCGGCTCGGGTTCGGGCAAGACCACCACCTTGAAGATGATCAACGGCCTGATCGCACCCACCCGGGGCCGGATCAGGATCGCTGGCGAGGCGGTGGGCGCCGCCGAGCCGCACCTGCTCCGCCGCCGGATCGGCTATGTATTCCAGGAGGTTGGCCTGTTCCCGCACCTGAGCGTGGCCGAAAATATCGGCATCACGCCGAAGCTGATGGGCGAGCCCAAAGCCGCCATCGAAGCCCGCGTCACAGAGCTGCTCGACCTCGTCAGCCTGCCGCGCGACTACGCCGCCCGACGCCCCGCCGCGCTTTCCGGCGGCCAGCGGCAGCGGGTGGGCGTGGCGCGGGCGCTAGCGGCGCACCCCAAGCTGATGCTGATGGATGAGCCGTTCGGGGCGCTCGATCCCGTCACCCGCGACGCGCTCGGCGGCGACTATCGCGATCTGCACCGGCGCCTCGGCCTGACCACCTTGATGGTCACCCACGACATCACCGAGGCGGTGCTGCTGGCCGACCGGGTGGTGGTCATGGACAAGGGCCGGGTCCGCGCCGAGGGGAAACCCGCCGAACTGCTCGCCTCCCCGGACGCCGAGGTGCGCGCCCTGATGGAGACTCCCCGCCGCCAGGCCGACCGGGTGCGCGCGCGGCTGGAGCCGGCTTCATGAACGAGCGTCTGGCCTCCGCCTGGCGCCTGCTGCCCAACTATCTCGGTCAGCATGTGCTGCTCAGCGCCTCGGCCCTGGCGCTTGGCGTCCTGATCAGTCTGCCGTTGGCGGTGGCCGCCAGCCGCAATCCGCGCCTGCGCTGGATCGCCTTGCTCTCCGCCGGCCTGATCCAGACCATCCCCAGCCTGGCCCTGCTGGCGCTGTTCTATCCGCTGCTGCTGGCGCTCTCGGCGCTCAGTCGTGATCTGTTCGGCGCCGGATTCTCAGCGCTCGGCTTTTTGCCGTCGCTGCTGGCGCTGACCCTCTATTCCATGCTGCCAATCCTGAGGAACGCCACCACCGGCATCCTCGGCGTCGATCCGGCCGTGGTGGAGGCGGCGAGGGGGGTGGGCATGACCGACCGCCAGCGCCTTTTCATGGTCGAACTCCCCCTGGCCGCGCCGGTGATCATGGCCGGCGTCCGCACCGCCGCGGTCTGGACCATCGGCACCGCGACCCTCTCGACCCCGGTCGGCCAGACCTCGCTGGGCGACTACATCTTTTCCGGCCTGCAGACCGAGGACTGGGTGCTGGTGCTGTTCGGCTGCGCCGCCGCCGCGGGGTTGGCCCTGATCGTCGACCAGCTGCTCGGCCTGATCGAGTCCGGCGCGGCCCTGCGCGATCGCCGCCGCATCGTCGGCGGCGGCCTCGGCCTCGTCGTCGGGACCGCCCTGGCGCTGGCGCCCCTGGCCGCGGGCGGCGGGACCGGCGAGCGGGTGGTGGTCGGGGCCAAGAATTTCTCCGAGCAATATATTCTTGCCAGCCTGATGTCCGACCGCCTGCGCGCCGCCGGCTTCAACGTCTCCGAGAAGGATGACCTGGGCTCGGCCGTCGCCTATCAGGCGGTCGCCAGCGGCGAGGTCGACACCTATGTCGACTATTCCGGCACGCTCTGGACCAATGTGCTGAAGCGCACCGACAACCCGCCGCGCAAGCTGCTGTTGGCGCAGCTCACCGACGCGCTGAAGGTCCGCGACGGCGTCGTGGTCTTGGGACCCCTCGGTTTCGAGAACGCCTACGCCCTGGCCATGCGCCGGGACGAGGCGAACAAGCTGGGCATCCACAGCATCGCCAACCTGGCCCAGCATGCCCCCGATCTTACCTTGGGCTCCGATCTGGAATTTCTTTCCCGCCCCGAATGGGCGGCGCTGAAGGGCGCCTATGGCCTGAATTTCAAGGCCGAGAAACGCTACCAGCCGACCTTCATGTACAAGGCGGTCACCGGCGGCGAGGCCGATGTGATCTCGGCCTTCTCCTCCGATGGCCGCATCGTCGCCGACGACCTGGTGGTGCTCAGCGACCCGCGCCAGGCCATCCCGCCCTATGACGCGGTCATCCTGCTCTCGCCCAGGCGCTCCGCCGACCCCAGCTTCGTCGCGGCGTTGCGCCCGCTGATCGGCGCCATCCCGGTCGAGGCGATGCGCAAGGCCAATCTCTCGGTCGATCGCGACCAGGACAAACAGACCCCCGCCCAGGCCGCCCAGGACCTGGCCAAGGCGATATCCTTAGCGCCGCATTAACCGCGTTCCGCCCATTCTGACGCCAAAGCCGCGCCCGGATGCGAACATAGTTTGCGTCAGACTATGATTTCAGGGTGATTCGTTTCCGTGATCGATCGAGCACGGGGGACCTTGAGGCCGTGGCGCAACCACTGACGACTTCCAGCCGGGCCCCGCGCCGTCTCGATCCGTTCGCGGTGGCGGCGGGCGCCTTCCTGCTGCTGGCCCTGGTCTTCGCCGCCTATCCGGCCTTTCGCGCCGGACCCGGATCGCTCGGCGGCGTCCTGGTGCTGGGAGGCCTCGCCGGTGTCGCCTTTTTCGCCATCCTGGCCCTGCGCGGTCGCGGGCCGGGACCGGCCGAAGGCATCGAGGTGCTGCGCCTGATCGAGGCGGTGGGCGAGCCCCTGGCCCTGGCTACCGCCGATGGGCGCATCCTGACCGGCAACCCCGGCTGGGGCGAAATCGTCGGCGCCGGCGACCGCCTGCCCAAGTCGGTCGATGCCGGCGGCCTGTTCTCGGCCCTCGGCGCCGCCCGCCGCGGCGAGATCGGCGCGGTGCGCCTGAAGCTGAAGCGCGGCCCGCGCTGGGCGCGGGTGAGCCTGCTCGACGAGCGCCGCTTCCTGGTCGAGATCATCGCCGACCCGGCCCCGCCGCCGCCCGCCCCGACGCTCCCCGTTCTGGAGCCGGCGAACGGCCCGCGGGCCGTCGAGCTCGACGCCTTCGCCGGCGCCGCTCCGTTCGGCGCGGCCCTGCTGGACGGTCGGGACGCCGCCGAGGCCTCGATTGTCCACGCCAATCCGGCGCTTGAGGCCATGGTCGGCGGCAAGCCGCTGGCCGGGGTAGCCTTACAGGCGCTGATAGAGCCGGCTTCCTGGGCCGAGGCCATGCAGGCCATGGAGTCCGGTCGCGCCGGCCCGTTCGAGGTGCGGCTGGCCCACGATCCCGCCTGCATCGCCCAGCTCTACCTGGCCCGTGGCGCCGACGGCTTCATCGCCTATCTGGTCGACGTCACCGCCCAGAAGCAGATGGAGTTGCAGCTTGCCCAGTCGGAAAAGATGCGCGCCATCGGCCAGTTCGTCGGCGGCGTGGCGCACGACTTCAACAACCTGCTCACCGCCATCACCCTGAAGGGCGACGAACTCTTCCTGCGCCACCCGGTCGGCGACCCGTCCTACCAGGACCTGGTCGAGGTGCGCTCCGCCGCCGACCGCGCCGCCGACCTGGTGCGCAAGCTGCTGGCCTATTCGCGCAAACAGACCTTGCAGCGCGAGGTGCTGGAGCTGGGCGGCCTGGTCAGCGAGATCGAGGTGCTGCTGCGCCGGCTGCTGCGCGAGGACGTCAAACTGGAGACCGATCACGGCCGCAATCCGCCGCTGGTGTTCAGCGACAAGGGCCAGATCGAAACGGCGGTGATGAACCTGGCCATCAATGCCCGCGACGCCGTGCGCGCCCAGGGCGGCGGGGTGGTGCGCATCCGCACCGACCGGCTCAGCCCCGCCGAGGCCAAGGCGCTCGGCTATGCCGATCCCCGCGCGGGTCCGGGCGAGGTCGCCCTAATCGAGGTCTCCGACAACGGCCCGGGCATCCAGCCCGACCTGCTCGGCAAGATCTTCGACCCCTTCTTTACCACCAAGCCGGTGGGCGAGGGGACGGGGCTGGGCCTCTCCACCGTCTACGGCATCGTAAAACAGGCCGACGGCTGGATCGAGGTGGTCAGCACGCCTGGCCATGGCGCGGCCTTCCGCATCTTCCTGCCGGTCTATGTGCCGCCGCCGGTGCTGGCCGCGGTCATGGCGGCGGTCGTGCCCGCGCGCCCGACGGCGCGCGACCTCTCCGGGGTCGGGCGCATCCTGTTCGTCGAGGACGAGGATCTGGTGCGCGAGGTGGCCGCGCGGCTGCTGCGCGCCCGCGGCTACGAGGTGCTGGAGGCCGCCGACGGCGAGGCGGCCCTGGCCCTGGCCGAGGAATACGCCGGCAAGGTCGACCTTTTGATCTCCGACGTCATCATGCCGGGCATCGACGGCCCCACCTTGCTCAAAAAGGCCCGCGCCTTCCTCGGCGATGCGCCGGTGATGTTCATCTCCGGCTATGCCGAGGCTGAGTTCCGCGACGTCCTCGAAGGCGAAACCGGCGTAACCTTCCTGCCCAAACCCCTGGACATCAAGATCCTCGCCGAACGCGTGAAACAGCAGCTGCAGGCGGCTTGACCACAATCGTCACCCCCCGCTGGAGCCGCGAAGCGGCGGAATGCGGGGGGCCCATAGACACTGATCTGAAACGGTGATCATGGGTGGCCCGAACAAGAGTCGGGCCATGATGGGTGGACGGCCTCCGAACGGCATCGAGATGTGCCAAGCTGGCTGTGTTGCAAATCCAGCTGAGGAGACCGTCCGAGATG
>DASQSO010000204.1:0-3991 GCA_035642335.1 Caulobacteraceae bacterium | reverse complement strand
TGCCCCGCTCGCCGGCCGCCAGCCGATCGAGCCCGCCGCCCTCGCCGCAACCAGCCAGGGCGAAGGCGATCAGCGCCCATGCCATCAGCAGTCTTCGCAACCCCCCACCCTTTGCGCTATGACCGCTCACGTCGCGGCCGGGTAGCTCAGCAGGATAGAGCAGCGGTTTCCTAAACCGAAGGTCATGGGTTCGAGTCCCGTCCTGGCCGCCAATCTAAGATGAGCGGCAGCCGAAACGCACGCCGGGCATCCTCAGCGAGGCGGCAAAGGCGCCCAGCCCCAGCGCCAGGGTGCGCCAGCTCGGGTTCTTCGAGCGGGCGGCGACGCGGCGGCTGGCCGCGAAATCGCCGTGAACGCACCCCCATGCCTCATTCTGTGATATATTGGCGTGGGCGTAGGCGATCCGGCGAGGGCTCAATGGCGGCCAACCGGCCACGCCGCATCCTGATCGCCGGGCTGGGCGTCGCGGGCGCGACGCTGGCGTGGTGGCTGGCCGAGTTCCGCTTCGAGGTCACGGTGGTCGAGCGCGCGCCGCGCCCGAGGACGAGCGGCTACATGATCGACTTCTGGGGGCTCGGTTATGAGGTTGCCGAGCGCATGGGCCTCATCGGGGACCTGCGGGCGCGCGGCTACCAGATCGATCAAATCCGCCTGGTCGGCGCGGACGGGCGCCGGTTGGTCACGATCCGAGCCGAGGCGGTGCGCAAGGCCATGGGCGAACGGTTCTTCAGCCTGATGCGCGGCGACCTGGCCGGCAGGCTCCGCGAGCATGTCGGCGATCGCGCCGACATCCGCTTCGGCGACTCGATCGCCTCGCTGCGCCAGCACAAGGACGGCGTTGAGATCGGGTTCGAACAGGCCGGCGAGGCGACTTTCGACCTGGTCGTCGGAGCGGACGGCGTCCACTCGGCCGCGCGCGCCGCCATCGTACCCGAGGATTGCGAACATGCGCTCGGCTATTGGACGGCCGCGTTCAGCGCCGAGGCCTATCCGCATCGCGATCCAGACGCCTACGTCAGCTACACCGATGTCGGGCGGCAGGTCGCCCGCTACGCTCTCCGCGACGACCGCACCGCCTTCTTTTTCGTCTTCCGCGCGCCCGCGGGCGAACCCAACCCGCCGCGGGCGCGGCGCGAACAGGAGCTTTGCCTGCGGGCGGCCTTTGCCGACGGCGCCTGGGAGTGCGCCGAGATCCTCGCCCTCTTAGACGACCGCGCGGACCTCTATTTCGACAGCGTCTCGCAGGTGCGGGCGCCGCGATGGTCTAGCGGTCGGGTCGCGCTGGTTGGCGACGCCGCCTGGTGTCCATCGCTGCTGGCTGGCGAAGGCGCCTCGCTGGCCATGGCCGGCGCCTACGTTCTGGCCGGCGAGCTCGATCGATGCGGCGATGACCATGCCGCGGCGTTCGAGCGCTATGATCGTCTGCTGCGGCCCATGATCGAGCGCAAGCAGAGAGGCGCGCTCTGGCTCGGCGGCTGGTTCGCGCCGAAGAGCGCGCTGGGCCTTGCGGTGCGCAACGGATTGAGCAGGCTGGCGGCCATCCCGGCCTTTACCCCGCTGCTGATCGGCGACATGCTTTCGAGCGGCGTTGTGCTGCCGGACTACGGCGGCGGCGACTAGCGCGCGGAGCGGCGTTCGGCGTTGGATGCCGCGTTCGGGCGGTTTCGCCGGCGCCGCGGTTCGGTTTATGACAAGGTCGGTCGCGGTTGGGGGCTGGCTGGCGGGCGGGCGGAACCCCGTCCTGGCGGGGCCGGTTCCTGATGACGGCCCCCTCGGGCCTGTGGACAGGTCGTCTTTCACCCTTCGGCGCCATGACCCTCGATCTCGAACATTACCAAGGCCTCGCGGGATTCCGTCTTGCGCTGCGGCGGTTCCTCGCCGCCAGCGAGGCGATCAGCAAACGCGCCGGCGTCACCCAGCAGCAGTACCAGGCCATGCTGGCGGTCAGAACATGGCCCTCCGAGGCCATGACCATGAAGGACCTGTCCGAGCAGCTGCTGATGACCCACCACGCCGCCGTGCAACTGGTGGACCGCCTCGCCAAGGCGGGCCTGGTGGAACGCTCGCCCTCCCCCACCGATCGCCGCAGCGTGCTCTTGGCCTTGACGCCGAACGGCCTGGCTCTGGTCGATAGGTTGGCCGCCCAGCACCTGGAAGAAATGCTGCGCCAGGAACCGCTGCTGGCGCGCTCGCTGCGCCAGCTGCGCCGGATGGGCGGGGACACCTCAAGCTAGAGCGGGCCTAAGGAAAAGTGCGAAGCGGTTTTCCGTCCGCAACCCGCTCCAATTCTTTAGGGGCGATCACGTTTTTGAATTTGGATTGTTTCAATCCAAATTCAACGTGATCTAGCGCGGATAGATCTTGATGCTTTCCGCGACGCTGTCGGCGACGTGCTCCTTGGTGATCACACCAGCCACGTCGCCGCCGCGCGGGACGCCGCGGCCGCGCACCACCACCGCCATGATGGCGTCCTTGCGCCACATGCGCCGGATGACGTCGAAGGCGACGTCGTTCTCGCCGACCACGGTGAAGTTGCGGCTAGCGACCTCGCCCAGGGTGACGCCGGTATTGGCGCTCTCCAGCCCGCGCCTGAGGCCGGTATTGACCCGGATGACGCCGTAAAGGCGGTTCTTTTCGGTCACCACCACATAACGCAGGCGCCCGGCATGCTCGGGCTGGCGCAGATAGTCGTCGAAGCTCGCCTCCGCCGGCAGCACCTGGACATCGGCGTCCATCACCTCGCGCGCCGAGCGCACCAGGAACATGTTGGCGTGGCGCGCCTTGGGGATGGCTTGGCCGCGGCGCACCAGCTTCAGAGTATAGATGGTCTCGCGCGACAGCATCCGGCGCACGCCCAGGCTCATGGCCACGGCGACGATCATCGGCATGACGATCGAATAGTCGAGGGTCATCTCGAAGATCATCACTACCGCGGTCATCACCGCCCCGGTGCCGCCGCCGACCATGGCGCCCATGCCGACCATGGCGAAGGCCGGCACGCTGAGCGGGATCGGCATCCCGGCCGCATTGACCAGGGCCGCGAAGCCGCCGCCGAGGGTCGCGCCCATGAAGAGGGAGGGCGAGAAGATACCGCCCGACGAGCCTGACCCCAGGCTGAGCGAGGTCGCCAGCGCCTTGCAGACGAAGAGCAGGCCGAGCAGCCAGAAGGTCGAGAGCTGGCCGGTCAGGATCGCCTGCACCGTCGCGTAGCCGACCCCGTCGACATAGTACTGGCCGAAGCCGACGAAGAGGACGTACATCAGCACGCCCATCAGCAGCATGCCCAGCATGTGGCGCAGGTAGCGACCGCCGATCCTGTCGAACAGGTCCTCGAAAAAGTGCAGGCCGTGGATGAAGCCGGCGGCGGCGACGCCAGTCAGGGCGCCGAGGACCGCGAACATGGCCAGCACCACCAGGGCGCTCGGATGGATCGCCATGGCCTGCAGCGGCGGCACGCGGAAGGCCGGGGCGTCGCCGAAGAACCAGCGGCCGACGAAGGTCGCCGCCCCGGTGGCGATGGCGACGGGAAGGAAGGTGTCGACGCTGACCTCCGGCATCATCAGCTCGATGGCGAACATCACCCCGCCGATCGGGGTGTTGAAGGTCGAGGCGATCCCGGCGCCGGCGCCGGCGGCCACCAGGGCGATGCGCTGGCCAGTGGGCATGCGTATGATCTGGCCGAGCGTCGAGCCGAGGGCCGAGCCGATCTGGATGATCGGGCCCTCGCGTCCCACCGCGGCGCCGCTGCCGATGGCGATGGCCGACGACAGCGACTTCACCACCGCCACCACCGGCCGGATTACACCGCCCTTGTAGTAGATCGCGTCCATCACCTCCGGCACGCCGTGGCCCTTGGCCTCGGGGGCGAAATTAGTCACCAGGAAGGTCACGATGACGCCGCCCAGCACTGGCACCAGGATCACCAGCGGACCCCACCGAGCGGGGGCGGTAAAGATGTTGGCGTCGTAGTGGATGATAGCGTGACCTGCGA
>DASQSO010000203.1:0-8051 GCA_035642335.1 Caulobacteraceae bacterium | reverse complement strand
TGGTGATGATCCCGATGGCGGTGATCTTCTTCGTCTTGTCCCTGGCCGAGACCAACCGGCCCCCATTCGACCTTTCCGAAGCCGAGTCGGAGCTCGTGGCCGGCTACCAGGTCGAATATTCCTCGACCCCGTACCTGCTCTTCATGATGGGCGAGTACATCAACATCATCCTGCTCTGCGGCCTGATCACGGTGCTGTTCTTCGGCGGCTGGCAGGCGCCGTTCCCGACGCCGTTCCTGAAGGACTGGGCGCCCACCGCGGCTAGCCTGTTTGGCCTGGTCATGTTCGCCATCAAGATCGCCTTCTTTTTCTTCATGTTCGCGATGGTCAAGGCGGTCGTGCCTCGCTACCGCTACGACCAGCTGATGCGGCTGGGGTGGAAGGTCTTCCTGCCGACCTCGCTGGTCGCGGTGGTGCTGGTTGGCGCCTGGCGCGTTTTCGGTTCGGCTGGCTGAGGAAGGGTCACGCATGAGTTTCGCCGCCCGTTTCAACCAGGCCGTCAGGGGCGCCGCCCTGATGGACTTCGCCGGCGCCCTGGGCCTGGCTTTGCAGCACATCTGGGAGCCGAAGGTCACGGTGCAGTTCCCGTTCGAGCGCAATCCGATGTCGCCGCGCTTCCGCGGCGAGCATGCCCTGCGCCGCTATCCGAATGGCGAGGAACGCTGCATCGCTTGCAAGCTGTGCGAGGCCATCTGCCCGGCCCAGGCCATCTATATCGAGGCCGAGCCGCGCGAGGACGGCTCGCGGCGCGCCACCCGCTACGACATCGACATGGTCAAATGCATCTATTGCGGCCTCTGCCAGGAGGCCTGCCCCGTGGACGCCATCGTTGAGGGGCCGAACAGCGATTTCGCGGTCGAAACCCGCGAGGAACTCTACTACGACAAACAGCGCCTGCTCGATAACGGCGACCGTTGGGAGCGGCAGCTGGCGAAGAATCTGGAACTGGATGCGCCCTATCGTTAAGAGGGGCGCGACTCGAACGCGGGACTGATCGAGGCGGCGCGGCGCGTCCCTTTCGAACGTGAGTGATCAAGGGAGCGTGGACGGCAAATGGCCTTGCAGGCGATCGCCTTCTACATTTTGGCGGCGGCGACGCTGGGCGCGGGATTGCTGGTGATCTCGGCCAGGAATCCCGTGCATTCGGTGCTGTTCCTGATCGCCGCCTTCTTCTCGGCGGCGGGCCTGTTCGTGCTGCTCGGCGCTGAGTTCCTGGCCATGATTTTGGTGGTGGTCTATGTTGGCGCGGTCGCGGTGCTCTTCCTGTTCGTGGTGATGATGCTGGACATCGATTTCGCCGCGCTGAGGGCCGGATTTTCCCGGTATCTGCCAGTCGGCGCCGTGGTGGCGACGATATTGGTGATCGAGATGGTGGCGGTCTCGATCGGCGTCGCCCAGCGGGGCGCGGCGGCCGGCAATCTCCCGACGGCGCCCAGTTCGGTGACCAACGCCGAGGCGATCGGCCGGGTGCTCTACACCGACTATGTCTACTTCTTCCAGGCGGCCGGGATGATCCTTTTGGTGGCCATGATTGGCGCCATCGTGCTGACGCTGCGCCACCGCTCCGGCGTGCGCCGCCAGAGCATCGTCGACCAGACGGCGCGCACGCCCGCCGCCGGCATGCGGCTGGTGCAGATCAAGAGCGGGGAGGGCCTGAGCCAATGATCCTCCTTCGCCAAGGGTTCGGAGGACTAGGTACCCGATCCTGCGAAGCTCCCTTCAGGAGCGCAGCAGGATGACCGTGGGCCTCGCGCAGTACCTCGCCGTCGCCGCCATCCTGTTCACCATCGGGGTGCTGGGCATCTTCATCAACCGCAAGAACGTCATCATCATCCTGATGTCGATCGAGCTGATCCTCTTAGCCGTGAACATCAATCTGGTGGCGTTCTCGGTCTACCTGCATCAGGTCACCGGCCAGATCTACGCCATGTTCGTGCTGACCGTGGCCGCGGCCGAGGCCGCCGTCGGCCTGGCCATCCTCGTCACCTATTTCCGCAATCGTGGCGACATCGCCGTCGACGGCGTCAACGTGATGAAGGGCTGAGGGACGTGACCCCAGGCCCTGTCGTCACCACCATCGTTCTTGCGCCCCTGCTGGGCGCGCTGATCGCCGGGCTGACCGGGCGGCGGATCGGCGACCGCGCCGCGCAGAGCGTCACCACCGGGCTGCTGATCCTGGCCTTCGCGCTCTCCTGCTACACCTTCTACCAGGTGGTCTGGGGCGGCTGGAGCCATCCCTTCATCACCAAGATCGCCCCCTTCATCCAGGTCGGCGCCTTCCAGTCCGACTGGGCGGTGCGCCTCGACAGCCTATCGGCGGTGATGCTGGTGGTGGTGACCACGGTCTCGGCGCTCGTGCACATCTACAGCTGGGGCTACATGGCGGAGGACGACTCCAAGCCCCGCTTCTTCGCCTACCTGTCCTTCTTCACCTTCTCCATGCTGGCCCTGGTGACGGCGGCCGACTTCATGCAGTTATTCTTCGGCTGGGAGGGCGTCGGCGTCGCCAGCTACCTCTTGATCGGCTTCTGGTACAAGAAGCCGACCGCCTCGCCCGCCGCTATTAAGGCCTTTGTCGTCAACCGGATCGGTGATTTCGGTTTCATCCTCGGCATCGCCACCACCTTCTGGATGTTCGGCTCGATCCGTTTCGCCGAGGTCTTCCCGGCCGCCGCGGCGCATGCCAATCAGGTCTGGGCCTTCGCCGGCCAGAACTGGGTCGGCATCGATCTCGCCTGCGCGCTGCTGTTCGTCGGCGCCATGGGCAAGTCGGCGCAGTTCCTGCTGCACACCTGGCTGCCCGACGCCATGGAAGGCCCGACCCCGGTCTCGGCCCTGATCCATGCCGCGACCATGGTGACGGCCGGCGTCTACATGGTCTGCCTGCTTTCGCCGATGTTCGAGTTCGCGCCGGTCGCGCGGACCATCGTCATCGTCATCGGCGCCATCACCGCCCTGTTCGCCGCCACGGTCGGCCTGGCGCAGAACGACATCAAGCGCGTGATCGCGTATTCGACCTGTTCGCAGCTCGGCTACATGTTCATCGCAGCCGGTGTCGGCGCCTACCAGGCGGCGATGTTCCACCTCTTCACGCACGCCTTCTTCAAGGCGCTGCTGTTTCTGGCCGCCGGCAGCGTCATCACCGCCATGCACCACGAGCAGGACATGCGGCGGATGGGCGGCCTTTGGCGGCGGATTCCGCTCACCTATGCGGTGATGCTGGTCGGCACCCTGGCCATTACCGGCGTCGGCATTCCTGGCCTCGATATCGGCTTCGCCGGCTTCTATTCGAAGGACGCCATCATCAACGCCGCCTACGCCGCCATGCGTGATGGCAGCGGCGCGGCGGGCTTCGCCTTCGTCATCGGCGTCCTGGCCGCCGGCCTGACCTCATTCTACTCCTGGCGGCTGATCTTCATGACCTTCCACGGCCATCCGAAGTGGGGTCCGAACGCCGTGCCGGCGGTGATCAACGAAGATCATGCCGCCGGCGCCCAGATCGAGGCGCACGATGAGCCGGTTGATGACCACGGCGCCCACGCTGACCATGGCGACCATGGCCACGGCGTCCACGACCTGGAACCGCGCGAGCCCGGCTGGTCCATCCGCTTTCCGCTGGTCGTGCTGGCCATCGGCGCGGCTGGAGCCGGCTATCTCTTCGTCGAGAAGTTCATCGGCGAGGGCAGGGTCGATTTCTGGCGCGGAGCCATCTTCACCGGCCCCGCCAACCACGTGCTGGATCAGATCGGCGCCCTGCCGTTCTGGGAAACCCTGGCGCCGCTGGCCGTCACCATCGTCGGCTTCCTCATCGCCTTCTGGATGTACATCCAGAACGAGGGCCTGGGCGCGCGCCTCGCCGCCCGGCGCGGGCCATTCTACCTGTTCATCTACAACAAGTGGTTCTTCGACGAGCTCTACGACCTCACCTTCGTGCGCGGCGCCAAGGCGTTGGGCGATTTCTTCTGGAAGGTCGGCGACCAGAAGATCATCGATGGGCTGGGCCCCAACGGCGTCGCCTTCCTCTCGGCGCGCTTTGGCCGCCGGGTCGGCAAGCTGCAGAGCGGCTATGTCTACCACTACGCCTTCGTGATGCTGCTGGGGGTGGCCGGCCTGCTCAGCTACGCCCTTTACGCGTGGTCGAGGTGAGGGGCGCCCAATCATGACCGGCCTTCTCAGCCTCACCACCTTCTCGCCCCTGATCGGGGTCGCGGCCATCCTTGTGCTGCGGCTGTTCGCCAGGCCGGGCCAGCAGGAGGCGTCCAACCGCGCCGCGCGCTGGATCGCCCTGGTCACCACCCTGGCGACCTTCGCCCTGTCGGTGCTGCTGGTCGCACAGTTCGATCCGCACCAGTCCGGCTTCCAGTTCGTCGAGAACCAGGCCTGGTTCTCCGGGATCCGCTACCGCATGGGGGTCGACGGCCTCTCGGTCCTCTTCGTGCTTTTGACCGCCTTCCTGCTGCCGCTGTGCATCGCCGCCAGCTGGCATTCGATCAAGGAGCGCGTGCTCGAATACATGATCGCCTTCCTGGTGCTGGAAGTCCTGATGATCGGGGTCTTCTGCGCCCTGGATCTGATCCTCTTCTACCTGTTCTTCGAGGGCCAGCTGATCCCGATGTTCCTGATCATCGGGGTCTGGGGCGGCCAGAACCGGGTCTACGCGGCCTACAAGTTCTTCCTCTACACCCTCTTGGGTTCGGTCCTGATGCTGGTGGCCATCCTGGCCATGGCGGGGATCGCCCACACCACCTCGATCCCGGCGCTGCTCGCCTACCATTTCGATCCAAAGGTGCAGCAGCTGCTGTGGCTGGCCTTCTTCGCCTCCTTCGCGGTGAAGATGCCGATGTGGCCGGTGCACACCTGGCTGCCGGACGCCCACGTCGAGGCGCCGACGGCCGGGTCGGTGATCCTGGCCGGCATCCTTTTGAAGATGGGCGGCTACGGCTTTCTGCGCTTCTCGGTGCCGATGTTCCCGAGCGCCTCGCACTATTTCACGCCGCTGATCTTCACCCTGTCGGTCATCGCCATCGTCTACACCTCGCTGGTCGCCTTCCGGCAAACCGACGTCAAGAAGCTGATCGCCTATTCCTCCGTCGCCCATATGGGCTTCGTGACCATGGCCATCTTCTCCGGCACGGTGCAGGGCGAACAGGGCGCCATCTTCCAGATGCTCAGCCACGGGGTGATCTCCGGAGCGCTCTTCCTCTGCGTCGGGGTGGTCTATGACCGCATGCACACCCGCGAGATCGCCTTCTATGGTGGGCTGACGGCGCGCATGCCCTGGTACGCGGCGGTCTTCATGCTGTTCACCCTAGGCAATGTCGGCCTGCCGGGCACGTCGGGCTTCGTCGGCGAGGTCCTCAGCCTGATCGGCGTCTACCGGGTCTCGACCTGGACGGCGATCTTCGCCGCTACCGGCGTGATCCTCTCGGCCGCCTACGCGCTCACCCTCTATCGGCGGATGATGTTCGACCCGATGACCAACCCCAGGCTCGCCGCCATCGCCGACCTGGAATGGCGCGAGATCGTGATCTTCTCGCCGCTGATCCTCGGCACCCTGGCGCTCGGCCTGCAGCCTGGGCTGGTGTTCAACCTCACCGCCGCGTCGGCCGAGAAGCTGGTCGCCGCCTATCACCTGATGGGTGGCTGATGGACATTTCCAGCGCCCTGCACCTTGCTCTGCCGGAGCTCTTCCTCGCCGTCTCGGCGCTTGTCCTTTTGCTGGTCGGGGCGGTTACGCCCCGATCGGACGCCACCCTCGTCTGGATGCTGTCCGGCGTCGCGCTGGTCGCCGCGGCGGTGCTGGCGGCGATCGGGCCGCTGGGGACCGCCTTCGCCGGCGGCTTCGTCGCCGACCGGGCCTCGGTCTTCGCCAAGGTGGCCATCTATCTGATGAGCGCGGTGGCGCTGCTGCTCGGCTCGGGCTGGCTCGGCCGGCTGAAGGCGCGGCAGTTCGAATTCCCGATCCTGGTGTTGCTGGCGGCGCTCGGCATGGGGGTCATGGTCTCTTCCGGCGACCTGATCTCGCTCTATGTCGGGGTCGAGCTGCAGTCGCTGGCCCTCTACATTCTGGCCGCCTTCCGCCGCGACGACTCCAAGGCCTCGGAAGCGGGGCTGAAGTATTTCGTCCTCGGCGCGCTGTCCTCGGGGCTGCTGCTCTATGGCGCTTCGCTGATCTATGGCTTCGCCGGCTCGGTGAAGTTCGCCGAGATCGCCGCGGCCGTGCACGCCGGCGCCGGCAACGGCATCCTGTTCGGCCTGGTCTTCCTGATCTGCGGCCTGGCCTTCAAGGTGGCCGCCGCACCCTTCCATATGTGGACGCCCGACGTCTACGAAGGCGCGCCGACCCCGGTGGTGGCCTTCTTCGCCGCCGCGCCCAAGTTCGCCGCCATGGTGCTGTTCGCCCGCGCGCTCGCTGACGCCTTTCCCGGCGCCGCCAGCCAGTGGCGCGAGGTGGTGCTGGTCATCGCCGTCATCTCCATGCTGCTCGGCGCCTTCGCCGGCTTGGTGCAGCGGAACCTGAAGCGGCTCTGGGCCTATTCCTCGATCGCCAATGTCGGCTACGCCCTGGTCGGCCTGTCGTCGGGCACCAATGAGGGGGTCCAGGCCATGCTGGTCTTCATGGTCCTCTACATGATCGACGTGACCGGCTTCTTTGCTTGCCTGATGGCGCTCAGCCGCGACGGCAAGCCGATGGAGACCATGGACGACATGGCTGGCCTGATGCGCGAGCGGCCGGGCATGGCCCTGGCCATGACAGCATTCTCGGTGTCGGCCCTTGGCTTTCCGCCGTTCTCCGGCTTCTGGGCCAAACTGTACGTCTTCCGCGCCATCATCGACGCCGGCTACAGCTGGGTCGCGGTCGTCGGCCTGGTCTCCAGCGTGGTGGCGGCCTTCTACTATCTGCGCCTGGTCAAGGTGATGTGGTTCGACCCGCCCGTCGGTGCGGTGGACGCGTCCCCCCCCGACGCCAAGGGCGTGGCCTATGCCGCGGCGTTGTTCTCCTTCCCGGCGGTGCTGATCGCCCTGGTTGGCCTGGATCCCCTTGCCAAGGGCGCCGCGTCCGCCTTCGGCCTGGGCTGAAGCGTCTCGATGAATTCGGCGCGGACCGCGGTTCCCATCCTGACCCTGGACGAGATCGATTCGACCAATTCCGAGGCCCGCCGCCTTGCCGAGGCTGGTGAGGCGGGCCCTCTGTGGATCACCGCCCTCAGCCAGACCGCCGGCCGCGGTCGCCGCGGCCGCGCCTGGGAGACCGGCCGGGGCAATCTGGCCGCGACGTTGCTGATGACCACGGACCGCGAGCCGCGCGATGCGGCCCAGGTCTCGTTCATCGCTGCCCTGGCGGCCAGCGACCTGGCGCGCGCCCATCTCCCGGCCGAGCGCGTCCAGGTGAAATGGCCGAACGACGTGCTGGTCGGCGGCCGCAAGCTGGTCGGCATCCTGGTGGAGTCCGGCCAGCGGCGCGAGGGTGGGCTGTGGCTGGCCATCGGCGTCGGCTTCAACCTGGCCAAGGCGCCCCGCGCGCCGGAGCGCCCGGCGACCAGCCTGGCCGCCGAGATGCGCACGCCGCCGCCGGAGCCGCGCGTCGCCCTGGAAGGCCTGGCCGCCGCCTTCGCCGACTGGCTGGAGGTCTGGGATGACCAGGGATTCGCCGCCGTCGCCGCCGCCTGGACCGCCCGCGCCTACGGCCTCGGCCAGGCCTGCACCGCCCGCCTGGCCGTTGAGACCCTCGAAGGGGTCGCCGAGGGCCTCGACAGCGATGGCGCGCTGCGGCTGCGCTTGGCGGACGGCGCCTTAAGGCGCATCACCGCCGGCGACGTCTTTTTTGAGGCCGTGTAAGCGATGCTGCTGGCTATCGAACAAGGCAATACCAACACGTTGTTCGCCGTCCATGACGGCCAGACCTGGACCGACCAGTGGCGCGGGGCCACCGAGTCCAGCCGCACCGCCGATGAATACGCCGTCTGGCTCTCCCAGCTTCTGGCCATGAGCGGTCTTAGCCTCTCGGTGCTGGACGCCTGCATTATATCCAGCGTCGTGCCCCAGTCGGT
>DASQSO010000202.1:0-8301 GCA_035642335.1 Caulobacteraceae bacterium | reverse complement strand
ATGCCGTCGAGCTCGAGGAGAACCTGAAATCAAAGGGCAAGTCCGAGATTCTCGCCGACCTGATCGGTGACCTGGCCAGGCCCGGCGAGATGAGTTTCGTGCGCCAGATGCAGCCGCTGGGCATCGGCCACGCCGTCTGGTGCGCGCGCGACTTGATCGGCGACGAGCCGTTCGCGGTTATCTATCCTGACATGCTGATGGACGCCGCGCCGCCGACCATGGTGCAGGCCGTCGTGGCCTACGAACAGGTTGGCGGCAACATCATCGTTGTCGAGCCGGCGCCCGAGGGCGAAGCGCACAAATACGGCATCGTTTCGCTTGAGGCCGGCGGCGAGGGCCGCCTGCGGAAGATGACCGGCATGGTCGAGAAACCGCTCCCCGGAACCGAGCCCTCAAACCTCTTCATCAGCGGCCGCATCATTCTGCAGCCGGAGATTTTCGGCCTGCTTTCAGAGCACAAGACCGGAGCCGGCGGGGAGATTCAGCTCACCGACGCCATGGCCAGGCTGATGGCTGCCCAGACCTTCCACGCTCTGGAATACGAGGGGACGACCTACGACTGCGGCGACAAGATCGGCCTGCTCCGTGCCAATGTCGCCCTGGCCCTCAAGCGCCCGGACATCGGGGCCGACGCCCGCGCGGCGGTCGAGGAGTTGCTGAAGCGCTAGGCCGGGCATCCATAAGCTCGACCAACTTCCGCGTTCATCGAACCGTCTCCTTCTCCCTGGGCGCCGATACGCGGCGCGTCCTGCTCTGGGCCTTGGGCTTGGGCAGGAGTCGGAAGCGTGTCTGGCACCACCCGTAATCGATTCCGACATCCAGCAGAGCATCGGAACGTCCGCATGGGCAGGCAAATTCCATGACCGCGGCGACACGATAGGTCTCCCCGGCGACTAGGGGCACCGGCCGTCCCGTGGCATGGTTCGGGGCGACATTGACGCAAAGAACCAGATCACCAGGGCCAACAGCGTCGCTCATAGCTTCCATCCATGGAATTACGGTAAGGCGACCGCCACGATCATGGTCAACGTCTTCATCGCCATTCCCGATTGTGCCTCGCGGGGATTATAGATCATTACCCCCGAGCGGAAGGTTAGAGCCTGACCCGCAAGGGGCAAGGACCGGTTCCACCCTCCGCCGACATTGCCGATGTCTGCTCTGCGGCCCCGAGCCCGAGCCTCATGGGCGCCCTGCCTATCACGCCGTGGCATGATAGGCGCGATACCAGTCGACGAACCGCGCCAGTCCGTCTTCCAGGGCGACCTTAGACGCATGTCTCGTCAGCGACGCGAGCTTGGCGGTATCGGCGAAGGTGGCCGAGACGTCGGCGGCTGACTTTTCCGCCATCACCGTCCGCGATTTCACGCCCAGCAGCCGTTCAAGGATCTCGATCAGGGTCGAGACGCTTACCGGTCGGCCGGCGCCGATGTTCAGCACCCGGTGGCGCGGCGCCTCCGGCGGCCGATCCAGCACGGCGACCACACCATCGACGATGTCGTCGATATAGGTGAAGTCCCGCTGCAGCCTACCTTGTCCAAAGACCTGGATGGTCTCGCCCGCCAGCATGGCGCGGGTGAAACCGTAATAGGCCATGTCCGGCCGGCCCCAGGGCCCGTAGACGGTGAAGAACCGCAGGCCCGTCTGCGGCAGGCCGTAGAGGTGGGCGTAGGCGGCGCTCATCAGCTCGTCCGCCTGCTTGGTGGCGGCATAGAGCGAGACCGGCGGCCGCAGCACGTCATCTTCCGAAAAGGCCGTGGCGATCGGCCGCTCGCCATAGACCGAGCTCGACGAGCCATAGACCAGGTGAGTAAAGCCGCTCGCCCCCCGGCACGCCTCCAGCACCGCCAGATGTCCGGTCAGGTTGGAGCGGCCATAGGCCAGCGCGTTGTCGTAGCGGACCCCCGCCTGGGCGGCGAGGTGGACGACCCGCCGCGCCCCGCTGTCGCGCACCAGGGCGGCCAGTGATTCGGCCTCGGCGATATCGAATCGCTCCAGCTGAAATCCCGGTTTTGACGCCAGGGTAGCTACGCGCGCCTCCTTCAGCGCCGGATCGTAATAGGCATTGAAGCTGTCGATGCCGATCACCGCCTCGCCGCGATCCAGCAGGCGCTCAGTGACGGCGCGGCCGATAAAGCCCGCCACGCCTGTTACGACAATGGGTTGCGCTCCGCTCACCGGCTCGATGATCCCGTCAGGTCCCGGCGCCGAACGGCGCGGCTTTGCCTTGTCCTAGACCACGGCGCGACATGGAGTCGACGGACCCGTCATCAACGTGTCAACCTGCGATCGGAATTAAGCACGAGGCGGAGTCGGGAGGCTCCGTGCGGAACAGCGGTCCAGGCTTCTAGCGAGGCGGTCATGCGTGTGCTCATTCTTGGCGGCGACGGCTTTTGCGGCTGGCCGACCGCACTGCACCTCTCGGCGCGCGGCTGCGACATCGGCATCGTCGACAACCTGTCGCGCCGCGACATCGACGCCGAACTGGAGGTCCAGTCGCTGACCCCTATAGAATCGCTGGCCGCGCGGATCGAGACCTGGGGCGAAGTCGGCGGCGCGGGCATCGACTATTTTCCCCTCACCCTCGGCCGCGACTATGACGAACTGCTCGAACTGATCACAGGCTGGCGGCCCGACGCGGTAGTGCATTTCGCCGAACAGCGCGCCGCGCCCTATTCGATGAAGTCCTCGCGCCACAAGCGCTACACGGTGCGCAACAATGTCTGCGCCACCCACGATGTCCTGGCGGCCATCGTCGAATCCGGCCGGGACGTCCACCTGGTCCATCTCGGCACCATGGGGGTCTACGGCTATGGCGCGACGGCCGGCGCCATCCCCGAGGGTTATCTGAAGGTCATGATCGAGTCCGGCGGCGGGCTGGTGGAGCGGGAGATCCTGCACCCGGTCTCGCCCGGCTCGATCTACCACATGACCAAGACCCAGGATCAGCTGCTGTTCCAGTTCTATGCGCGCAATGATTCGCTGCGAATCACCGACCTGCACCAGGGCATCGTCTGGGGCTGCCAGACCGAGGAGACCAGAGCCGATCCGCGCCTGGTCAACCGCTTCGACTATGACGGCGACTACGGCACGGTGCTGAACCGATTCCTGATCCAGGCGGCGCTGGGTCATCCCCTGACCATCCACGGCTCCGGCGGCCAGACCCGCGCCTTCATCAACATCCAGGACACGGTGCGCTGCATCGCCCTGGCGCTCAGCCGCCCGCCGGCGACCGGCGAGCGGGTCAAGATCTGCAACCAGATGACGGAATGCTGGCGGGTGCGCGACCTAGCCGGCATGGTGGCGCGGCTGACCGGCGCCTCGGTCGAGTTCGTCGCTAATCCCCGCCACGAGGCCAGCGAGAACGAGCTGGCCGCCTGCAACCAGACCCTGATCAGCCTCGGCCTCGAGCCGATCACCCTCGAGGCCGGCCTGATGTCCGACATCGTCGAGATCGCCCGCGCCCACGCCGACCGCGCCGACCTCTCCAAGATCCCCAGCGCCTCGACCTGGAACGCCGAACGCGCCGCGGTGCTCGCCGCCGGCGACGAGGAAGAGCGGCTGCGGGCGGTGTAGGCGCGCCGCCTCGCGCCCCGCGCGCCCTTCGGCTATGGGAAGGCCGATGAGCGCCCTGCCCGCCAACTTCACGCTGCTGCAGGTGATTCCCGACCTGGAGACTGGCGGCGCCGAGCAGACGACGCTGGATGTGGCCGAAGCCGTGGTGCATGCGGGCGGCCGCGCCATCGTCGCCTCCCACGGCGGACGGATGGTCGCCGACCTTGGGGCGCGGGGCGCAAGCTGGGCGCCCATGCCGGTGCAGTCGAAAAATCCGCTTGTCATGGCCGCCAACCGCGGCCGGCTGATCGACCTGATCCGGCGCGAGGACGTGAGCCTGGTCCATGTCCGCTCGCGCGCCCCGGCCTTTGCGGCCTTCTCTGCGGCCAGGGCGGCAGGCGTCCCCTGCCTGGCCACATATCATGGCCTCTATAGTTCCGGTAACCCGCTGAAACGTTGGTACAATTCTGTTATGGTCCGCGGTCCCGTGACCATCGCCAATTCCGCCTTCACCCGCGACTATGTCATCGCCGAGCACCGGATCGATCCGGCCAGGGTGATCGCCATCCCGCGGGGGGTCGATCTAGGCCGCTTCGATCCGGCCAAGGTCGCGCCCGCGCGTGTCGCCGCCTTGCTGAATCAATGGGCCATCCCGGCGGAAGACCATCGCGTCCGCTTCGTCCTGGCCGGACGCCTCAGCCGCTGGAAGGGCCAGGGGCTGCTGATCGACGCCGCCCATAAACTGAAGGCCGCCCAAGGCGACGGCTTCCTGGTCATCCTGGCCGGCGACGACCAGGGCCGATCAGGCTACCGCCACGAACTGGAAGCGGCCATCGCCGGTGCGAACCTGAGCGCCGCCGTGCGCCTCGTTGGCCATTGCGGCGACATGCCGGCCGCCTATCTGGCAAGCAATGTGGCCTGCGCCCCCTCCCTCGACCCGGAGCCGTTCGGTCGCACGGCGGTCGAACCCCAGGCCATGGGCCGGCCGATCATCGCCGCCGATCACGGCGCGCCGCGCGAGACCGTCGTCGCCGGCGAGACCGGCTGGCTGTTCAAGCCGGGCGACGCCGAGGCCCTGGCCGGTGTCATGGCCGACGCTATCGCCGCCGGCCCGGAGCGCCGCGCGGCCATGGGCGCGGCCGGTCTGGCGCGCGCACGACGGCTTTATTCGGCCGCAGCCATGTGCGAAGCCACCCTGGACGTCTACGCTAGGCTGCTCGGGAGCCGTTTGTGAGCCCCAATTCGCGTGAAATTCGCAAGATTCTGGTGATCAAACTTGGCGCGCTCGGCGACTTCGTCCAGGCGCTGGCGGCGATGAAGCATATTCGCGAGGCCCATCCAGATGCCCACATTACGCTGCTGACCACCTCGCCGTTCGAGGCCCTGGCCAGGGCCAGCCCCTATTTCAACACGGTCGAGCCCGATGGCCGGCCGGGGGGCATCGGCGAGACCCTCGCCCTGATCCGCCGGCTACGCGGCGCCAAGTACGACCGGGTCTACGACCTGCAGACTTCGTCGCGCTCCAGCTTCTATTTCCAGTTGCTGCGGCCGTTCCCGCCGCAATGGTCCGGGGTCGCCGCCGGCTGTAGCCTGCCGCAGCACAACCGCGACCGCGGCGGCATGCACACCCTGGAGCGTCAGGCGCAGCAGCTCAAGGACGCCGGGATCTGGCCGGATGCGCCGCTGACTCCCGGATCGGCCCCACCGGCGGACCTGAGCTGGATCCTGAAAAAGACCGGCGCGGCGCGGCCGATGAGCTCGGCGAGCGCCCCGCGGCCCTATGCGCTGCTGGTGCCGGGAGCCTCGGCTCACCGGCCGGAAAAGCGCTGGCCGGTGGAGCGTTTCGCCGAACTCGGCCAGCATCTGCGCGAACGAGGCCTGGACATCCTGGTGGTCGGCGGGCCGCAGGAGAGCGCCCTGGCCATGGCCATCCAGCGCAAGGTGCAGTCGCGCGACCTGACCGGCCGCACTGACTTCGCGCAGATCGCCAACCTGGGCGCCCGCGCGACCCTGGCCGTCGGCAACGACACCGGGCCGATCCACCTGATCGCCGCGGCCGGCGCGCCGACCCTGGTGCTGTTCTCCTCGGCCTCCGATCCCACCCTGTGCGGCCCTCGCGGGCATGTCGCCGTGCTGCAGGCGGAGAACCTCGCCGAACTGCCCGTCAGCGATGCAATCGCGGCGGTCAACCGGCTGGTCGCGCAGATGCCGAACGACGCCTTGAGGCGCCTGCCTTAAGGACACGGCCTTGATCGGCGTTCGGCGCTTGGTCATATGTCAGGGGAAGCGTAAGGTTTCGCCACCTATGCTTACCAATGCCAACGGTTCCAGGAGACCTTGCCTATTCGTCGTCCCATGCCAGCGCCCCCGTCCAAGGACGGCCCGCGCATCAATGAAGATATCCGCGTCCCCCGCGTGCTACTGATCGATGAGCACGGTGAAAAACAAGGGGTCATGCCCACAGCCTCCGCGCTAGAAGCCGCCGAGGAAGCTGGGCTGGATCTGGTGGAGGTCTCTCCGAACTCCGACCCGCCGGTCTGCAAGATTCTTGACTACGGCAAGTACAAGTTTGAAGAGCAGAAGAAAAAGGGCGCCGCGCGTAAGCGCCAAAAGCTGGTCGAAATCAAAGAGATCAAGCTTCGCCCGAACATCGACACCCACGACTATGACGTCAAGGCGCGCGCCATGCATCGCTTCTTCGAGGAGGGCGACAAGGTGAAGGTGACCTTGCGTTTCCGCGGCGGTGAAATGCGCCACCCCGAGCTGGGCATGAAGCTGCTGCAGCAGGTCCGCGCCGACTTCGATCCCGTCGCCAAGGTCGAATACGAGCCACGCATGGAGGGCCGCCAGATGATCATGATCCTGGCGCCGCGCTAACGCGACGATCCTTTATTTGGGCCGGCGCAACCGTTCCCGCTGATGCGCGGATGTCACGCTCGTTGTTCAGGCGCGCTTAATCGGGCGCTCGTGGGTTGTCGCGAGGAACGGCGCGGCCTATCTGCCCCCCATGACCGCCGAACGGGACGTTTCGACGGGCGGGCGGTCTTCCGCTGCGCTCTACACCCTCCTGTCGGTGATGTTCATCAACATGATGGGCTTCGGCGTCATCGTGCCGTTTCTGCCCTTCTACGCGGCCTCTTTTCACGCCGCGCCCTGGGAGATCGGGCTGGTTTTCTCAGCCTATTCGGTCGGCTCGTTTTTTGGCGAGCCCTTCTGGGGCAAGCTGTCCGACCGGGTGGGGCGAAAGCCGATCCTAGTCTCGACCGTGGCGGCCAACTGCCTCTGCTACGGGGCCCTGGCGTTTGCCCCCAACATCTGGTTCGCCATCGTCATCCGGGTTCTGGGCGGCATGGCGGCCGGCAACGGTTCGGTCGTCCAGGGCTACATCGCCGATGTGACCCCGGTCGAACTGCGCGCCGGGCGCATGGCCAGGCTCGGCGCGGCTTACAATCTCGGCTTTATCCTGGGTCCTTTCGTCGGCGGCGTCCTGGCCAAACCGTCGGAGGGCACGGCCGGCTATCACCTGCCGCTGCTGGTTTCGGCGGCGCTGGCGCTGTGCTCGGCCATCGGCATCGCCCTGATCGTCAAGGAAAGCCGCGAACGCCGCCACGACCACGGGCCGCAACCGAGCCGCTGGGCGATGTTCCGCTTCGCCATCCGCCATCCCGTGGTTGGCCGCCTGATGCTGCTCACCTTCTCGGTCGGCATCGCGTTCACCGCCATCGAGAGCACCTTCGCGCTATGGGCGCGGCACCGGTTCGGCTGGGAGCCGCGCGAGGTAGGCCTCTGTTTCGGGGTTACGGGCGCGGTCTCGGCCGGTTGCCAGTTCCTTCTGACCGGGCCCCTCTCGCGCCGCTTCGGCGAGGGGCGAATGCTGGCGGTCGGCATGGCCGGCACGGTGCTTTGCAACGCGCTGCAGACCATCTCGCCGGGCGGGGCGGTCACCGTGGGGCTGATGGCCCTGATGGCGCTTTCGCAATCGGTGGCCTTCCCCAATTCCGGCGCGCTGCTTTCGCGCAGCGTCGACCCTGATCATCAGGGCCAGATCATGGGATTGAACAACGCCACCGGAGCGCTGGCGCGGGTGGTCGGGCCGCAATTCGGCCTGGCGCTTCTGGTGATGAACATCAACGGGGCCTTCTATCTCGGCTCGCTCATCGTTGCGCCGGCCATCCTCCTTGCGCTCGGCGCCGGCCGCGCCGCCTCGCGCCAGAACATCGCGCGGCTCAGCCCCGTGATCGCCATGCGGACCGCTCCCGAACGCGGTTGACGGCGAACGGACCTCGGCCTGGACCTAGCCCTCTAGTCCCGGTCAGGCGCCCCCAGCGGGAAGAAGGCGCGGTAGGGCCGCGCTCCATCCACGGCCCGCGCCACTGACGGCCGCGCCAGGAGACGGGCGCGATAGGCGCGCAGGTGTTCGAACTTCGCATCGATCTCGTGCGCCCAGTCGGCGAAGAACAGCGACGGCGCCGCGGCGCAATCGGCCATGTCGAACTCATCGCCGGTCGCCCAGGTCCGCGCCGCCATCAGGCTGTCGAGCCAGCCGTAGACGGTATCCAGCGCGCGCCCGGCCTCGGCGACCCCGAAGGCGTCGCGATCGGCTTCCGGACGCAGGCTGTCTCCGACGATCTTCTGCATCGGGGTCATCACATAGTTGTCGAAGATGCGGTCCATCATCCGCGTCCGCACCGCCGCATCGGCCTCGGTGGGGATCAACCGCGCTGGCCCCGGATAGCGCGCGGCCAAGTG
>DASQSO010000201.1:0-3318 GCA_035642335.1 Caulobacteraceae bacterium | reverse complement strand
CCGGTTGACATGCTGAGCTGGTACTTCTCCGAGGGGGGGCGCGATCGGCGATGGCGCGACTACTATCTCGGACAGATCGACTACCGGATGAAGACCGAACGGCTGCCCAGGCTGTTCAACGGGCCGGGCGCGATCCGATTTCCGGCGGGGTGGTACCGGTTATCGAACATCCGCGACGGCGGCCTGGAGTTCGGCTTCTACGCCCGGGATGGCGGCCAGCTGATCTACCGCGATCACGTCGCCATCCTTGGCGACAGCGACGCCTAACCGCGAGCCGCGATCGTGAAAGCCGGACCGTTGGCGCCCTGCACGGTCACGGCGTCCGGGCCGAAGTCGAAGGCTGAAAGACCGTCGCGCAGTGCGGCCTCGCGCCGCCGGAGCAGGCCCCGTGACAGGCCAAGGCTGGTCGCCAGCATGCGATGGTGATCTGCGTTCCACGAATTGCCGCCATGGCTGACATAGACATAGAGGTGCGGCGCGCCGGCGAGCACGCCGAGGCCGTCGCGCCGCCGCAGCTGCCGCACCACCTCCAGGTCCTCGCCAAGCCGCGCCGCCTCGCCGGTCTCGGGATATTCGATCGGCGCGCGGGTCCAGGCCATCAGGGCGCCGGGAAACGCCGTGGCCTCCGTGGCCCGCCAGTTGTGGCAATAGAGCCCGCGCTCGGCGGGGAAGAACTGCATCACCTCCTGCGGGCAGACCCCCTCGGCGCCAGACTCGGCCAGCGCGGCGAGCTGGCGCCGCAGCCGCTCGGGATGGTGCAGGTCATCGTCATCCCACTGGCAGACGACCTCGCCGCGGGCGGCGCCCAGGCTGAGGTTCCTGAGCGCGCCAAGTGTCAGCGTCCCGCCCGGCGCCAAGACGCGGATATCGCCGCGCCCGAACGAGGCGACGTGGGCCTCGACCGCGGCGGCGGCGTCCGCATCGCCGCCGTTGAGCACCAGCACCAGTTCGCGCCGCGCATGGGTCTGACCGGTGTAGCAGGCGAGGCTCCGCTTTAGGCCTTCGAGCCGCGTCGGCACCGGCAGGGTGACCATCAGGCAGCTGATAAGCGGCTGGGCAGGCACGGGCGCGAGGTTTTGGTCGGCTACAGTATGGGTCGCCGATCGGATGTCGCCGCCAGATCAGGTTCGCCGCCACCGAGACGCGCGAGCCGCCGCGCGCTCTCCCGCTCTATCGGCGCCTTCAACGCCTCGCGAACCAACGCCGACCGTCCTCGTAGTCCGGCATAGGCTTCCGCCTTAGCCAAAAGCTCAACGTCTAGTGAGAGCGTCGTGCGCATGGTTCGATTCCCCGCAAAAGCCGGCACCATATCACCAGCACAGACCATCTTATCCAACGACAGGGTTTTAGACCCGTTTGCTCCCGCCGATAGCCGACTCCGCGCCATTGCTCTAATACCACCGCACCTAAAGGCTGACCCTTGCCCATTTGCGGTGTCCGCTTGAGCGGATGCTGTCTGGATCGCTGACCAGGAAGCGCCAAGCGTCAGCGCAGGCCTCGGCGATGTCGTCGTAGCTGTCCCACACCTGGGCGCAGAGTTTGTTTTGGCGCAGGTAGTCCCAGACGTTCTCCATGGGGTTCAACGCCGGCGAATAGAGCGGCGGCGACAGCAGGGTGATGTTGTCCGGCACGATCAACATCTTGCCCCGTTGATGCCAACCTGCGCCATCGCAGACGAGCAGGGCGTGGGCGCCGTGCGCGACCTGACGGCTGATCTCCTGAAGATGCAGGTTCATCGCCCAGGCGTTGGCGCGGGGGGTGATCATGGCGGCCCCGACCGCGCGGTCGGGGCCGATCGCGCCGAACAGATAAGCCGAAGTGTGCCGGTTATCGCGCACCATGCGCGGGCGCGAGCCGACCGGGTGAGGGGTTGCCGGCCGTTCCAGGCGGGCGCTTCGGCGACGGTTAGCGGCGGGCGCTTGAATCGGTGAGGGCGTAACCCCTCACCCCCCCATTCGCTTCGCTCTGGGCCCCTCCCTCTCCCTTGGGGGAGAGGTCTTTTTTCAGATCTTCCGGTCCTGCCAATAGGCGTCTTTCAGGAGGCGTTTGTAGAGCTTGCCGGTGGGCAGTCGCGGCATCTCGGCTATGAAGTCCACCGATCGCGGCGCCATGTAGTGGGCGACCTTCGAGCGGGCATAGGCCATCAGTTCAGCCGCCAGCGCCTCGTCCGGCTCCTCGCCAGGGGCCGGCTCGATCACCGCCTTGACCGCCTCTCCCATCTCCGCGTCCGGCACCCCGAACACCGCCACGTCGGCCACCTTGGGGTGGGTGATCAGAGCGTCCTCGATCGCCTGCGGATAGATGTTCACCCCGCCGGAGATGATCATGAAGGCTTGGCGGTCGGTGAGGTAGAGGTAGCCGTCGGGGTCCAGATAGCCGACGTCGCCGAGCGCGTTCCAGTTGTCGTGGCGCGGATGGCGGGCGGCGCGGGTCTTGGCCGGGTCGTTGTGGTACTCGAAGGTGGGCGCCTCGCGCTCGAAATAGATCAGCCCGGCCTCGCCCGGCGACAGATCATTGCCATCCTCGTCGCAGATATGAAGAACGCCAAGGGCCGCCTTGCCGACGGAGCCCGGGTGTAGCAGCCAGTCCTCGCTGGTGATGTTGGTCGAGCCGGAGCCTTCGGTGCCGGCGTAGTATTCGAAGACGATCGGGCCCCACCATTCGATCATCCGGCGTTTGACCTCGACCGGACAGGGGGCAGCGGCGTGGACGGCGATCATCAGCGACGAGAGATCGTATTTCGCCCGATTCTCCTCCGGCAGCTTCAGCATACGGACGAACATGGTCGGCACCCACTGGCTGTGGGTGACCCTGTAGCGCTCGATCAGCGACAGCGCCTGTTCGGCGTCGAAGCGCTCCATCATCACCACCGTGCCGCCCCAGGCCAGCACGCCGAGGACGAAGGCCAGGGGCGCTGCGTGATAGAGCGGCGCCGGCGACAGATAGATCGTCTCCGGACCATAGTTGTACGGGTTGGCCGTCTGGCGCAGGGCGAAACCCTCGGCGGCCGTACGCTCGGGCAGCGGACGCAATATTCCTTTGGGCCGGCCGGTGGTGCCGGAGCTGTAGAGCATGGAATCGCCGATCCACTCCTCGGCCAGCGGCTCCGGTGACGCGCTGGCTAGGGCCGCCTCATAGGATTCCCAGCCCGGAATGGTCTCGCCGACCATCAGCCGGATCGGGCAGCCCGGGATCAGGTCGCTGAGGCCAGCGGCGGTCTCGCGCTTTTCGTAGGAGGTGATGATGGCCTTGGCGCCGCAGTCGGCGACGATATAGGCGGCCTCGTCCGGCGGCAGGTAGCGGTTGACCGTGGTGACA
>DASQSO010000200.1:0-2835 GCA_035642335.1 Caulobacteraceae bacterium | reverse complement strand
GAGGAGATGGATGTGGTGTTGATGCGGCAGGATCCGCCCTTCGACCTCGCCTATATCACCGCGACCCACTTCCTGGAGCGCATCCACCCCCGGACCCTGGTGGTGAACGACCCGGCCGAGGTGCGCAACGCGCCGGAAAAGCTGTTCGTGACCGAGTTCGCCGGGGTGCAGCCGCCGACCCTGGTCACCGCCGACCCGGAGGCGATCCACGCCTTCCGCGCCCGCCACGGCGACATGGTGCTCAAACCCCTCTATGGCGGCGGCGGCTCGGGCGTGGTTCGGCTGGCCCCCGACGATCCCAATCTGGACGCCTTGCTTGAGCTGCATGCCATGATCGGCCGAGAGCCGGTGGTGGCGCAGAAGTTCATCCCCGCCGTCTCCAAGGGCGACAAGCGGATCATCCTGGTTGACGGCGAGCCAGTGGGCGCCATCAACCGGGTGCCGGCCAAAGGCCAGGTGCGCTCCAATCTGGCGCGCGGCGGCCGGGCCGAAGCGGTCGAGCTGACCGCGCGCGATCGGGAGCTTTGCGCCGCGATCGGGCCGGCGCTGAAGGCCCGTGGCCTGCTCTTGGTCGGCATCGACGTGATCGGCGACTACATGACCGAGATCAACGTCACCTCGCCGACCGGCGCCCAGCAGCTGAAGCGGTTCGGCGGCGCCGACGCCGCGGTTCTGCTCTGGGATCGCATCGAGGCGATCCGCGCCGGGGTCTAGATCGGCGGTAAGGCAGGCGGAGGCCGGAAACCGCCCAGTTCGTCCTCGATCGCCTGGGCGACGGCCAGGGTGCGGCTGTCGCCGCCGCGCGGGCCGATGATCTGCACGCCCACTGGCAAGCCGTCGGCGGCCAGCCCCGCCGGAATCGCCGTGGCCGGCAGGCCGCATGCCGTGGCCAGAGCGATCCAGTCAAGGATCGAGGTATAGGCGAAGGTCTGACCGTTCGAATAGCGTAGCTGGCGGCCGCCCATCGGCTGATGGTCGTGGGCAAAGGCGGTCACCGGCGTGATCGGGGCGATGATTGCATCCAACCGGCCGAACAGCCCGCTCACCTGCTGGCCCAGCCGGGCGCGCATCTCGTTGGCGCCCAGCCAAACGGCGTGGCTCATGGGCGCGGCCGACGGTATGTCCTCGGCCATGGCCGAGGAGAGCAGGGTGCGGTAGGCGGGGGTCAGGATCGCGACGTCCACCGGCCGCACCGGCTCGACTGCCGCGCCGCGCGCCGTTAGCTGGGTCGCGAAGGCCTCGATGACGACGCGGACCTGGGCGTCGAGCGGGAACGTCGGCTCATCGAGCCAAAGGCCCAACTTCAAATCCTTCAGCGCCGCCGGCGCCGCATCGGAGGCCGTCGGCCCCGGTGCGATCACGGACAGCAGCAGGCGCAGGTCACGGGCCGACCGCGCCATCGGGCCGACCACGTTCAGATCGCGCGCGGCGACCGTCCCCGGCTTCGGCGGCACATGCCCAGCGTGCGGAACCACGCCCCAGGTTGGCTTGTGCGAAAAGACGCCGCAGAAGCTCGCCGGCAAGCGCAACGAGCCGCCGATGTCGGAGCCGATCTCCAGCGCCGTGACGCCCACCGCCAGCACGGCCGCGGCGCCGCCGGAGGAACCGCCGGGCGTGCGCTCCAGGTTCCAGGGGTTATTGGTGGTTCCGTAAAGGGCGTTGAAGCTCTGCCAATCGGCGGTCATCAACGGCACATTGGTCTTGCCCCAGATCACCGCGCCGGCGCCGCGGGCGCTCGCCACCACGGCGGCGTCGTCGGCGGGCCGTTGCAGCAGGTCCTTCAGCCCCGAAGAAGCCGGCATGTGCTCGACGTCCAGGCTGTCCTTGATGGTCATCGGCAAGCCGGCCAGGGCGCTCAGCGCCTCGCCGTGGGCCCGCTGCTCGTCGATCGCCAGCGCCCGGCGGCGGGCGCGCTCCAGATCGGTGGTCACCACCGCGTTCAGCTGGGCGTGGGTGGCCTCGTAGCGAGCCACCGCCTCGTCCAGCAGTTCGATGGCGCTGATCCGTTTGGATTCCAGGGCCTGTAGTTGGCCGGTGGCGTCGAAGGAAAGGATATCAGTCATCGTCGCCCTTGAACCCCAGCACGTCCTGCATGTCGTAGAGGCCGGGCGGCTTGCCTTGCGCCCAGAGGGCGGCGGCGATCGCGCCTCTGGCGAACAGGCTGCGGTGGCGGGCGGAATGGCCGAGGGTGATCACCTCATCCTCGGCGATGAAGCTGACGCTATGCTCGCCGACCAGACCGCCGCCGCGCATGACCGAAAAGCCGATGGCGCCCTTGGCACGGGCGCCGATCTGCGTATCGCGGCCCCGCTCGGCGATCTGGTCGAGAGCGCCGCCGCGCGCCTTGGCCGCCGCGCGTCCCAGCATCAGCGCCGTGCCGGAGGGCGCGTCCACCTTGCGCCGATGGTGGGCCTCGAAGATCTCGATGTCCCAGTCCTCGGGCCCCAGCCGTCGCGCCACCTGGCCGACCAGGCCCCGCAAGAGATTGACGCCCAGGGAAAAATTGCCCGACCGCACGATGGCGACATGGCCCGCCGCCGCGGCGATGGCCGCCTCGTCTTCCGCCGAGGCGCCGGTCGAGCCGATGACCAGGGCCGGCGATCCCCGCTCGGCCGCGCGGCGGGCCAGCTCCACGGACGCCTTCGGTATCGAAAAATCGATCACCACGTCGCTGGCGGCTAGCGCAGAGTCCAAGTCACCCAGGGCAAGGCCGTTAAGGACCCCGCCCTTGTGCGACGGCTGGTCGAACACCGCCGCGATGACGGCCTCATCGCGTTCGGCGACGTTGGCGATGATGGCGCGACCCATGCGGCCGAGCGCGCCGGCGACGCCGAT
>DASQSO010000199.1:0-10744 GCA_035642335.1 Caulobacteraceae bacterium | reverse complement strand
GTCATCGGCAGGCGCGGCGCGGCCATTTCCTCGATGGTCCTGGCCACTGACGGGCGGGCGTTGGCGCGCTCCAGCCAGGCCGACAGCTTCGAGCCCCTGGCCGGCGGATGGCCGACGCCCAGCGAGCCGTTCACATAAGGGACCACCGAAAGGTCGCCCCAGCCGAAGGCCTCGCCGTTGAACCATTCACGATTGTCCAACTCCCGCTCCAGCCAGGCGAAGAAGCTTTCGGTCTGGGCCTTGGCGTTGGCGCGCAGGGTCTCGGCCAGTTCGCCCTCGGCGCGGCGAAACCAGTTCAGCTCGGCCAGGCCCCAGTTGATGGCTTCGAAGTGGGTGTCCATCACCTCTTCCAGCATGCGCACCCGCGCCCGTTCGGCGGCGCCGGCCGGCAGCAGGGCCGGAGTCGGGACCTTGTCCTCCAGGTATTCCAGGATGATGGTCGAATCGAAGATCGAGACCTCGCCGTCGACCAGGGCCGGCACCTCGCCGCGCGGGCTGATCTTGGCGAAATCGCCCTGGGCGGCGCCGGCGCCGAGGCCGCCCGGCGCGGCCAGCTCGAAGTCGATCCCCTTCTCGCGCAGGGCGATCTTGACCTTCTGGGCGTAGGGCGAAAGGGGGTGTTCGTAGAGGGTGATCATGGTCGGCCTCGCAGGTTGACTTGAGCCAGCACGCCACAGCCCCGACCCAGGGTCAATCTGGCCAAGACCGCGATTAGCCGATAAGCCGCCGTAGCCATTGGGAGGCGATCCGCCGCGCATGTTCTCCAAGATCCTGATCGCCAACCGCGGCGAGATCGCCGTTCGCATCATCAAGACCGCCCGGCGCATGGGGATCGCCACGGTGGTGGTCTATTCGGAGGCCGACGCCGACAGCCTGGCCGTGGAGATGGCCGACCAGACCGTCGCCATCGGCCCGGCGCCGGCGGCGCAGTCCTATCTGGTGGCCGACAAGATCATCACGGCGGCGCTGGAGACCGGCGCCGACGCCATCCATCCGGGCTTCGGGTTCCTGTCCGAAAACGCTGGCTTCGCGCGCGCCTGCGCCGCGGCGGGCATCGTCTTCATCGGCCCCAATCCCGACGCCATCGACGCCATGGGTGACAAGATCGCCTCCAAGCGCTTCGCCATGGCCGCCGGGGTCTCGGTCGTGCCCGGCCATGTCGGCGAGATCGCCGACGCCGAGGCGGCCGCCAAGGCCTCGGAAGCCGTCGGCTATCCGGTGATGATCAAGGCCTCGGCCGGCGGCGGCGGCAAGGGCATCCGCGTCGCCTGGAACGGCGCCGACGTGGCCGAGGGCTTTCCGGCCGTGCGCGCCGAGGCCAAGGCCGCCTTCGGCGACGACCGCATCTTCATCGAGAAGTTCATCGAAAGCCCGCGCCACGTCGAGATCCAGGTGCTGGGGGACGGCCACGGCCACGTGGTCCACCTGTTCGAGCGCGAATGCTCCATCCAGCGGCGCAATCAGAAGGTGATCGAGGAGGCGCCCTCGCCGCTGCTCGATCCCGAGACCCGCGCGGCCATGGGCGCCCAGGCCGTCGCCCTGGCCAAGGCGGTGAACTACAATTCCGCCGGCACGGTCGAGTTCGTCGCCGGCCAGGACAGGAGCTTCTACTTCCTGGAGATGAACACCCGCCTGCAGGTGGAGCACCCGGTCACTGAACTGATCACCGGCATCGACCTGGTCGAGCAGATGATCCGCGTCGCCGCCAGCGAGCCGCTGGGCTTTACGCAAGACGACCTGGCCATCAAGGGCTGGGCGATCGAAAGCCGGGTCTATGCCGAGGACCCCTTGCGCCGCTTCCTGCCGTCGATCGGCCGGCTGGTGCGCTACGCGGCGCCCGCCGAGGGCGACGCCACGGGCGAGGATGGGGGCTACATCGTGCGCAACGACGCCGGGGTGCGCGAGGGCGACGAGATCTCAATGTTCTACGACCCGATGATCGCCAAGCTGTCGACCTGGGCGGCGACGCGGGATGGCGCCATCGACGGCATGGGCCGGGCGCTGGAGGACTTCCATATCGAGGGGCCGAGCCAGAACATCGCCTTCCTGGCCGCGGTGATGGACCAGGACCGCTACCGCTCCGGCGTCATCTCCACCAACTACATCCCCGACGAATTCCCCGAGGGCTTCCATTGGGTCACGCCGACCCAATTTCAGGCCGATCTGATGACCGCCACGGGCGCCTATATGCACCGCCTGCTGGCCGCCCGCGCGCGGCGGCAGGGCAATGGCCTGGCCGGGCCGCTGACCCGCACCGAATGGATCGTCGCCCTCGACAAGGCCAAGCGGCCGGTGGTGCTGGCCGATGTCGACGATGGCCTGGTCGTCACCCTGCCGGACGAGGGCCGCACTCTGACCTTGACCGACGTGGACTGGCGCCCTGGCCAGCCGCTGTTTCGCGGGCGGCTGGACGGTCGCGCCTTCACCGCCACGGCAGAGCCGGCGGCGGAGGGCTTCTTCATCCGCCATCGCGCCGCGCGGACGCGGGTGCTGGTGATGACGCCGGTGTCTTCGGCCCTGCACGAGCGGCTGCCCGAGAAGGTCAAGGCCGACACCTCCAAGCTGGTGGTCTCGCCCATGCCGGGCCTGGTGGTGACCATGGAGGCGACCGCCGGCCAGACCGTGCGCGAGGGCGAGGTGGTCTGCATCATCGAGGCGATGAAGATGCAGAACATCATCCGCGCCGAGCGCGAGGGGGTGGTCAAGGCGGTGAACGCCGCGGCCGGCGACAGCGTCGCCGCCGACGACGTGCTGGTCGAGTTCGCCTGAGATGGCGCAGGCGGCCGCCACGCGCCAGGACTGGCTGGCCCTGGTGCGGAAGACGCTGAAGGACAAGACCGTCGAGAGCCTGACGCTGCATACGGCGGACGGGCTGACCATCGCGCCGCTCTATACGGACGAGGACGCACCCGCCGCCGCGCGACTGCGGTTCGGGGTGCGCGACGCCGAGCGGCCCTGGGACCTGCGCACCTCAACGGCCCATCCCAGCCCGGCCGCCGCCAACGCCGAAATCCTGACCGATCTTGACAGTGGCGCGGCCTCGGCGATCGTCCGTATCGATCCTACCGGCAAAACTGGCGTCGCCATCGGCTCGGCCGAGGGTCTGGCGCGCACTCTGGACGGGGTCATTCTCGAACTCGCCCCAGTCGGCGCGGACGCCGGGTTCCTGGGGGTTCAGGCCGCCGACTGGCTAGCCGACGCCGGCAAGTCCTCGCCCGCCGCGCGGCTGATGTTCCACCTGGATCCCTTAAGCGCCTTCGCCGAGGCCGGCCGCAGTCCGGGGCCGATCGAGGCGCACCTGATCGCCGGCGCCAATGCCGGGGCGCGGCTTTCCGCGACCTACCCTAAGGCCAGCCTCTTCCTCGCCAGCGGCCGCGTGGTGCACGAGGCGGGTGGCGGGGCGGCCGACGAACTGGGCTTCATGGCCGCCGGCGCCCTGGCCTACGCCAAGGCGATGGCGCGGGCCGGAATGAGCCTTGAGGATGTCTTCGCGCGCATCACGCTCGGGCTGGCCGCCGACGCCCAATACTTCAAGACCATAGCCAAGCTGCGCGCCGCCCGGATCATCTGGGCACGGATGACCGGGGCCTGCGGCGCCCAAGTCCCGGCGCGGATCGAGGCGCGCTCGTCCAGGCGGATGCTCGCGGACCAGGATGTCTGGACCAACATGCTGCGCCTGACCATCGCCGGCTTCGGCGCGGCGACCGGCGGGGCGGACGCGGTGGTGCTCGGCGCCTTTACCGACCCGCTTGGCCCGCCGACCGCCTTCGCCCGCCGCCAGTCGCGCAACGCCCAGCTGGTCTTGATGGAAGAGGCCCATGTCGGCGCCGTCGCCGACCCCGGCCGCGGCGCCTGGTTTATCGAATCCCTCACCGACCAGCTGGCCCGCGCCGGCTGGGCCTCATTCCAGGCCATCGAGGCCGCCGGCGGCGTGGTGCGGGCGCTGGAGGCCGGCCAGGTTGCGCTCGAGCGCGCCTCCGAGCCCTCGCCGGTCGGCGTCACCGTCTTTCCGAACCCGAATGACGCCCCGCCGGCTGTCGAGACCGTGGACCCGGCCGATTTCGCCGTCGAAGTCCCCTCGCCCCGCCTGCCCGGCCCTGACAGCACCTGCCCAGCAGTGGCGCCATGAGCAGCTTTCCGGACTTCACCACCATCGAACTCGACGAGGCCGCTGCTCCGGCGCCTGTCAAACCCAACGGAGCACCTAGCTGGGAAACGCCAGAAGGTATCTCGGTCAAACCCGCCTACGACGCCGCGGACATCGCCGACCTGGATTTCCCCAACACCTATCCCGGCCTGCTTCCTTTCGTGCGCGGTCCCTATCCTACCATGTACGCGACCAACCCCTGGACCATTCGTCAGTATGCGGGATTTTCCACCGCCGAGGAGTCCAACGCCTTCTATCGACGCAACCTGGCCGCCGGCCAGAAGGGGCTGTCGGTGGCCTTCGACCTGGCCACGCACCGCGGCTACGATTCCGACCACCCGCGCGTGGCCGGCGACGTCGGCATGGCCGGGGTGGCCATCGACTCCATCCTGGACATGCGCATCTTGTTCTCCGGCATCCCGTTGGACGAGATGAGCGTGTCGATGACCATGAACGGCGCGGTCCTACCGATCTTCGCGCTCTACCTCGTCGCGGCGGACGAACAGGGCGTTCCGGCGGCCAAGCTCGCCGGGACCATCCAGAACGATGTCCTGAAAGAATTCATGGTGCGGAACACCTACATCTATCCGCCCGAACCCTCCGTACGCATCGTTTCCGACATCTTCGCCTATACGACCAAGGAGATGCCGCGGTTCAACCCCATCTCGATCAGCGGCTATCACATGCAGGAGGCCGGCGCCTCGCTGGACCTGGAGCTGGCCTATACCCTGGCCGACGGCATCGAATATGTCCGCGCCGGGGTCGCCGCCGGACTGGATGTCGACGCCTTCGCGCCCCGGCTGTCCTTCTTCTGGTGCGGCGGCATGAACGCCTTCATGGAGATCGCCAAGCAGCGCGCCTCGCGCTTGTTGTGGGCCGAACTGATGGAGGAACACTTCCACCCCAAGGACGCGCGCTCGCTGACGCTGCGCGCCCATACCCAGACCAGCGGCTGGTCTCTAGCGGCCCAGGACGTCTTCACCAACGTGCCGCGCACGGCTATCGAGGCCCTGGCCGCCGTCTCTGGCCAGACCCAGAGCCTGCACACCAATTCGCTCGACGAAGCCATCGCTCTGCCTACGGACTTTTCCGCCCGCATCGCCCGCAACACCCAGCTGGTGCTGCAGCTGGAGACCGGCCAGACCAGCACAATCGACCCCTGGGGCGGCTCCTACTACGTCGAGCGGCTCACCGCCGACCTGGCCGAGCGCGCCCGCGCCCACATCGCCGAGGTCGAGGCGCTGGGCGGCATGGCCAGGGCGATCGAACAGGGCGTTCCCAAGCTGCGCATTGAGGAATCGGCCGCCCGCATCCAGGCGCGAATCGATTCCGGCCGCCAGAGCCTGGTGGGGGTCAACCGCTACCAGACCAACGTGTCCGAGCCGGTCGCCACGCTCAAGGTGGACAACGCCCAGGTGCGCGCCAACCAGATCGCCCGCCTGGCCCAGCTGCGCGCCGAGCGCGACCCGGCCGCTGTCGAGGCGGCGCTGAACGCCTTGACCGAAGGCGCGAAAGGAAACGCCAACCTGCTGGCCCTCTCGGTCGAGGCCGCCCGCGCCAGGGCGACGGTCGGCGAGATCAGCCTGGCGCTGGAAAAGGCTTTCGGCCGCCACAGCGCCGAGATCCGCCTGCTGCGCGACGTCTATGCCGCCGAGGCCGGCCCCGATGCCAAGATCGCCCGCGCCAAGGCCATGGTCGAGGCCTTCACCGCCGCTGACGGCCGCCCGCCCTCGGTGCTGATCGCCAAGCTGGGCCAGGACGGCCATGACCGCGGCCAGAAGGTGATCGCCACCGGCTTCGCGGACTTGGGCTTCGACGTCGAGGTCGGTCCGTTGTTCGCGACACCGGCCGAGGCCGCCGCCGAGGCCGCGCGCACCAATGTCCATGTGCTCGGGGTCTCATCCCTGGCCGCCGGCCACCTGACCCTGGTGCCCGAGGTGAAGGCCGAACTGGAGGCCCTGGACCGCAAGGACATCATGCTGGTGGTCGGCGGCGTCATCCCCGACGAAGACCTGGCCGCTCTGGAAACCGAAGGCGTCGCGGCGGTGTTCCAGCCCGGCACGGTGCTGGCCGAAGCGGCCATGCGCTTGCTGGACGAGCTGAATCGGCGCCTAGGCTACGCGCAGAGCTAGCGGCGTTAAGGGAGAGGGTTTGCGGAGATGGACAGGTCCAGCCTTCGCGCCGCCCTCGCCGGCTTCTTGCTGATCTTCGCGGGCGCCGTTTTCGGTCAGGCGCCAACGTCGCCGCCGCCCCCCACCGCCTTCACACTGGTCGACGCCCGTCCCGCGCGCGAGCGAACGACATACAGCCTGTCGGAGTCCATCTGGTCCTGCGATTTCGGCGTCTACCAGCTCGGCGACGATCTCGCCTTCGAACGGCCGGCCTCGCCGCGCCTGGACCGGATCGCCGGGCTGAAGGCCGACCTGGCCCGCGGCCTCGGCGCGCGATTGGCCGGGCGAACCCTGACCGTCGACCACTACGACCTCTACCTCAACCTGACCGCCTCGCAGTCCGGCGTAGCCCCTAACGAGCCGCTGGGCGCCCTGGCCCCTAAGGGACAGACGCGAGAAGCCAAGTGCCCGCGCGACAAGATGACCGCCGGCTGGTTCGACGGCGCCGAGCTCAGCACCCCCTATCCGCCCTATATCATCGAGATGGACGTTGAGCTGGACGGCGAACACTACGCGGTCAGGACCGTGGTCTCGACCCAGAAGGACATCAGCCAGCTCGACATCATCCAGGCCGCCTTCGCCCAGGCCGACATGGCCCTGATCGCGGACTTGGCGAAGACGCTGCCGTGATACTCATCGACGTCGCCCCTTCTCCCACTGGAGAGACAAGGCTGCCTTATGCGAACGCTCAGACATGGACCCCGCGCCGTTGACACTTTCCTCCGGGCAGGCCCACCGCGCTGATGCGGACCGCGCCATCGCCGCAGCCTCAGAGATAATCGGTGACGACGGTAGGGCGGCGACTTGGTTTCACCACTGCCCGTTGGCGGGCTTCGATGGCCAAACCGCCGAAAAGCTTGTCGCTGCTGGTCATATAGATGCAGTGCTGATGCACCTCGATACCCTTGCGGACGGCGGGTTTGCTTGAGTCAGGCCGCCCCGATCCGCTTGAAATAGATGATCGTCCCCGTCAGCCCGCCGTGCGGCTTCAGGGCGTAGTCTGGGATGACGCCGACGCGCTCGAAGCCCAGGCCCTCGTAAAGGCCCGCGGCACCGTCGTCTTCGGCGGTGTCGAGGGTGAGCAGGGTCCTGCCGCGCTCCACCGCGACGCGTTCGGCCTCGACCATCAGGGCGCGGGCGTAGCCACGGCCGCGGGCGGCCACACGGGTCATCAGCTTGGCGATGTCGGCGCGGTGGGGCTGGTTGGGCGGGCAGGTCAGGTCGAGGGTCACCGAGGCGACCAGGCGGCCATCTTCGTAAGCGCCCAGCACCACGCACTGGCCGGTATCGGCGGCGGCCAGGGAGTTCATCCAGAAGGCTTCGGCGTCGGCCGTGGCCAGCGGGTGCATGAAGCTGACCGAGCCGCCGGCGGCCACCACCTCGACCAGCATCTCGGCCAGGGCGGCGATGGTCGCCCGCTCGGCGGTCAGCGGAGCGATCACGGGCGCCACGGGCGTCAGGCGGCAGGCCTGGCCAGCCAGGTTTCGCCTGACAGCGCCTGGGCGATGAAGCGCGCGCCCATGCGGCGATAGCCAGCGGCGTTGGGATGCAGATCGTCGAGAACATTCAGGTCGAGGGCTTGCATGCGCGTCTCCGATGAGACGCTATTCAAGACGCGCCAGGCCCGGCAAACAAGAGGCCAAGGCAAAGGTTGGGGAGATCGCATGAGCACTCTCGACGAAGCCCGCCGGCTCGTGGCCGAGGATGATCGCAAGGATTTCGACTTCGCCAGCCGCGGCTTCATCGCCACCCGCGCCGACCCGGTGATCCGACGCGCGGACGGGCGGGCGGCGTTCGACCTGTCGTCCTATGGATTCCTGGACGGCGCCGCGCCCGAGACGGCCAATCCCAGCCTGTGGCGGCAGGCGCAGATCCTGACCAAGCACGGCCTCTTCAAGGTGGCTGACCGCATCTATCAGGTGCGCGGCTTCGACGTTTCGACGGTGACCTTCATCGACGCCCGGACGGGCTGGATCGTGGTCGACCCGCTGACCACGGTCGAGGTGGCGCGGGCGGCGCTGGAGCTGGCCAACGAGCATGTGGCGGAAAAGCCGGTGCTGGCGGTGATCTATTCGCACAGCCACGTCGACCACTATGGCGGGGTCGGCGGGGTGACGACGGCGGCGGACGCGGCGGCCGGCAAGGTCAAGGTGATCGCGCCGGAGGGCTTCCTCGAGCACGCGGTGTCGGAGAACATCATCGCCGGGCCGGCCATGCTGCGCCGGGCGCGGTTCCAGTTCGGCCATACCCTGCCGCGCGGGCCGGAGGGCGAGATGACCTCGGGCCTCGGCCCCTGCCCCTCGCTGGGCACGTTGTCGCTGATCGCGCCCACCGACCTGATCACCAGGACCGGCCAGGAGATCAAGGTCGGCGACGTGACCATGGTCTTCCAGCTGACGCCCGGAACCGAGGCGCCGGCGGAGATGAACTTCTATCTGCCGCAGTTTCGCGCCGTCTTCATGGCCGAGAACGCCAATCTGACCATGCACAACCTCTTGCCGGCCAGGGGCGCCCTGGTGCGCGACGCCAAGGCCTGGGCTGACTATCTGACCGAATCCGTCCGGCTGTTCGCCGGCAAGAGCGATGTGATGTTCGCCGCCCACGGCATCCCGCGCTTCGGCCAGGCGGAGATCATCGCCTTCCTGACCAACCACCGCGACGCCTACAAATTTCTCCACGACCAGGCGGTGCGGCTGATGAACACCGGGCTGACCGGGCCGGAGATCGCCGAGGTGCTGGCCTTGCCCGAGGTGCTGGCCCGGCAGTGGTTCAACCGCGGCTATTACGGGACCATGAGCCACAATTCGAAAGCCATCTATCAGCGCTATCTGGGCTGGTACGACGCCAATCCGGCCAATCTGAACCCGCTGCCGCCGGAGCCGGCCGCCAAGAAGTATGTCGCGGCCATGGGCGGCGCGGAGGCGGTGATGGCCCAGGCCAAGGCCGCGGTCGACGCCGGCGAGCTGCGCTGGGCGGCGACGCTGCTGAACCACGCGGTGTTCGCCGACGATACGAACACCACCGCGCGCGAGCAGTTGGCGGCGATCTATACCGAGCTGGGTTTCGAGTCGGAAGCGGGCACCTGGCGCAACATCTACCTGACCGGCGCCCAGGAGCTTCGCGGCGGGCCGGCGCAGCTGCCGGGCGCCGGCTTCAGCTCCGACGTGCTGGCGGCGACCACCACGCCGATGCTGCTGGATTTCGCCGCCGTGCGGGTCAATCCGGAAAAGGCGGCGGCGCGGGCGTTCAAGATCAATCTGGAGCTGACCGACCGGGGCGAGACCATCCTGATCGCGGTCGAGAACGGCGTCCTGGTGCACGAACTGGGCGTGCGCGAGGCCGGGGTGGGGGCGACCGTGTGGATGAAGCGGCCGGACCTGCTGATGACCCTCTTCGCCGGCGTCCCGTTCGCGGCCCGCGTGGAGTCCGGCGACATCGTCATCGAGGGCGACGCCGGTCTCTACGCCGCCCTGGTCGACCTGATCGAGCCGCTGACTCCGAACTTCCCGGTGGTCACGCCTTAGCAAAATCCGCCGTCATCCCCCGCTGGAGCCGCGAAGCGGCCGAATGCGGGGGACCCATAAACATTGATCCAAGACGGTGTTCATGTATGGCCAGGACAAGCCGGGCCATGACGGTAAAATTTGTGGATTCGCCGCCTACTTGGCCGTAACCGAAACGCTGGTCAGATCGTCCCCCAGCACGATCTCACCGGCGAAGTGGGGCCTTGCGATCTCGCGCCAAGCGTCTTCCTGGCCGGGGACCAGGTTCGGGACGTAGTGGGTCAGCATCAAGGTGCGCACGCCCGCCCGCGCCGCCGTCTGCGCCGCCTGCTCGACGGTGGAATGGTAGTCGAGGATGTCCTGCATCCGCTGCATGGGGATGCGCCTGACCATGTCATCGCGGATCACCGTCTGCACATAGACGTCGGCGCCGAGGCAAAGCTCGTCCAGCCCTGGGCAGGGGATGGTATCGCCGGCCAGGGCGACAACGCCGCCGGCGTGCTCGATGCGATAGCCAAGGGTTGGGAAGACCGGCGAGTGGTCTGTGCGGTGGGCCGATATGGTGCAGTCGCCGACGGCGAAGGCGTCGCCGGGCGAGAGCTCGACCACCTCGATATTCGGCGCGTCGTTCAGGTCGGCATGGTGGTCGATGCGGTATTTGACGTCGAAGGCCAGCATGGCCAGCGTCGCCTCGACCAGGGCCTTGGCGCCGACGGGGCCGAACACCTTCAGCGGGACCGGCGCCGGGTTCATGATCCAGTGGCAGGTGATGACGTCGTTCAGGTCGCTGATATGGTCGGAATGCATGTGGGTGAGCAGCACCGCCGAGAGCGCCGGCGGCCCGACGCCAGCGGCCGCCAGCCGCATGACCACCCCGCGACCGCAGTCGGCCAGCAGGTTGACCCCGCCGGCCTTGACCAGGG
>DASQSO010000198.1:0-2430 GCA_035642335.1 Caulobacteraceae bacterium | reverse complement strand
TGGTTCTCGCCACGGTGGGGCCTTCGGAGCGGGGCGGGTGAGCGCCGGACAGGCCGGCGCCCGCGGCCTTGGCGGCGGCAGAGGCGGGTTCGGCGGGAGCCGATTCGCCGGCGGTTCCGCCGGATCGCGGGCGGGCGCGGGGTTCGGCGGCGGCGGTTTCCGCGGCGGGGGTTTCCGCGACGGGTTCGGCGGCGGCGGTTTCCGCGGCGGGGGTTTCTTCGACGACGGTTTCTTCGACGTCGGCTTCGGCGGTTGGGGCTGGCCGCTAGGCCTTGACCTCCTGGCATACACGGCCGATTGGGCCTTGGGCGGGCCCTGTCCCTACTGGGGATACTGGAGCGACTGCGGCTGGGGGGGGCCTTACCCGGGCTACTTGGGGGTCGGCTATTGGGGTCCTGGCTACGCCTGGGGTCCCGGCTACGCCTGGGGTCCTGGCTACGGCGGGGGTCCGGGCTATGGCTTGGCCCCGGCCTATGCCTGGGGCCCGGCCGACTATGACGGGGGAGACGGCGGCGACTGGACCCCGGCCGCCTATGCCGAGCCCGAGTACGCCGATTGGTCACCCGACGAGGCTGGATCGCCGGGCTACGAGTATGCCGACTATAGTCCCGGCGCCTGTCAGGCTCGCCGGTATGTGTGGGATGCGGACCTCGGCGCCTACGTGACCCAGACCTATTCCCGCTGTTAGGGGGGCCTCGCGCCCGCCTCCGGCGACGCGCCCATGTGCGCCTTAAGGGGAAGCAAGGGCGCGGGGAGAATGATCAGCGTCCTTGCCGCGCCGCGCTCTGGGCGACGTCCGCGGCGCTGATGCCTTCGAGCGCCAGCCCATAGCCAGTGCCCTCGTCGACGATGCGCCGCAGCTTCTGGGTGAGCGCGATGCGGGTATAGCGGGCGGTAAGAGGCGGCAGAGCCGCCAGGGTGTCGGCGATCTCGCGCGCGCGGGCGAGCAGGCGGTCGGCCGGCACGATTTCGTTGACGGCGCCCCATGCCTTGGCCGTTTCGGCGTCGAGCTCCTGGCGGGTGAGAAGAAAATAACGGCCGCGCACGCTGCCGATCACTTCCGGCCAAAGCAGATTGACGCCGTCGCCGGGCACGATGCCGAAGTCGAAGTGCGGCTTGTCCTGAAATACGGTCGAGGGCGTCGCGAGCACGATGTCGGCCAGCAGGGCGTATTCCGAATGCAGCCGGACCGGGCCGTTGAGCGCGGCGATCAGCGGAACCTCGATGTCGAGGATGTTCATGAGGACTTTGCGGCCCTCGCGGAAGATCTTGTCGAAGCCCCGCGGCGTGAAGAAATCGAAGCCCTCGGGACTGATCGATTCCATGAACGCCTCACCGCTGCCGGTCAGGATCACGACGCGATTGTCCGGATCGGAACCGACGGCGTGGAACAGATCGACGAACTGTTCATGAGTGTGGCCGTTGAAGACCAGCGTGCCGCCGTCGGTGTGTAGCGCGACTTCCAGGACGCCATTTTCCGAGCGGGTCAGGCGGGCGTTGGGGAAGGCGTCACGGTAGGCGTCAAAGGCGGTCATGGACTTGCTCCTGATTGGAAGGGGCCCCTGATAGGGGCGCCACGCCAAACTAGCGCCGACCCCACCGGTGCGCATGAGCGCACAGAGCGATAATGTTCATTCCAGGGAGGAATGACATGGACCGGCTGCAGGCGATGGCGACCCTGGTGTGCGTGATCGACAACGGGTCGTTTTCCGGCGCGGCGCGACAGCTCGGCATCGGTCAGCCGGCCGTCTCCAAGATTATCGCCCAATTGGAGGATCGCCTTCAGGTCAGCCTGCTGCTGCGCTCGACCCACGGGCTCACGCCGACGGAGGCCGGCCAGCGATTCTACGAACGGGCGCGCAGGACCCTCGAAGAGGCGGACGAGGCCGAGCTGATGGCGCGGGGGGCCGGGGCCGGGCTTACCGGCCGGTTGCGCGTGTCGGCGGCGACGACCTTCGCCCGCCTTCACATCATTCCGCGCCTGCCGACTTTTCTGGCCCAGCATCCCGACCTTGAGATCGATGTGATCTTGGACGATCGGGTGATCGATCTCGTCTCCGAGGGCGTCGACGTGTCGCTGCGGATGGGCGTCCTCGCCGATTCCACCGCCGTCGCCAGAAAGCTCGCTTCAAGCCGGCGCTCAGTGCTGGCCACGCCCGGCTATCTCGACCGGGCTGGAGAGCCGATGATCCCGGCTGATCTCACCAACCACCAGGCGGTCATCTACAGCCGGGCGAGCAGCGCCTGGACCTTCCAGCGGGGCGGCGCAACCGTATCCGTGGCCGTCCGGGGGCGGGTTCGGGTCAGCGCCGCGGAAGGCCTGCGAGCCGCCGTCCTGGCGGACATGGGCCTGACGATCACCTCCGAATGGATGTTTGCGCCGGAACTCGCCAACGGCGAGGTTCGACGGCTGCTCGAGCCGTGGGCTCT
>DASQSO010000197.1:0-4073 GCA_035642335.1 Caulobacteraceae bacterium | reverse complement strand
CGCCGCATTCATGGAATACGAGGCCATGCGGGCCAAGCATGACTACATGCACACCTTCGGCGTCGAGACCCACGCGGACATCGCCCGCACCCTGGCTATGTTCGGCGGCTTCACCGAGGGGCTGCAGCTGTTCGCCTCCTTCGCCATGCTGATGAACTTCCCGCGCTTCAACAAGATGAAGGGCATGGGCCAGATCGTCTCCTGGAGCGTGCGCGACGAGAGCCTGCACTGCGAGGGCATGGTCAAGACCTACCTGGCCTTCAAGAAGGAGACCAACTGCGTAACCAAGGCCGTCGCCGACGACATCGTCGACTGCTGCAAGACCGTGGTCGGCATGGAGGATCGCTTCATCGACCTGGCCTTCGAGATGGGCCCGGTGCAGGGGATGAAACCGGAGGACATCAAGGCCTATATCCGCTTCATCGCCGACTGGCGGCTGCGCCAGCTGGAGCTGCCCGAGGTCTATGGCGTGAAGGAAAACCCGTTGCCCTGGCTGCAGGTGCTGCTGTCGGGCGTCGAGCACGCCAACTTCTTCGAGGCCCGCGCCACCGAATACTCCAAGGCCGCCACCACCGGCCGCTGGGACGGCCATGACGGGGTCTGGTCGGAGTTCGACCGGCTGATCGCGCGCCGCGTCGAGACGGGCGTTCCGACGGCCTAGGGTTTGGCGCACCGGCGGCGCCTGCCGCCGGTGCGCCACCGCGGGCGAAAACACCACGTGAATGGCGCGCGAAGGTCCTCGTATTCGTCACACTTGGCCGCTAACAGAGAGCGCCATGAACGAGCGAATCTTCAGCCTCGATGGCGTCGACAACTTCCGCGACTTCGGTGGCTATGCGACGGCCGCGGGGCGCAGGATCAGGCCCGGACGGCTCTACCGGTCCGCCCACCACGGCCAGGCGACCGACGCCGACCTCGCCGCCATCGCCGCCCTGAACATCGCCGTCATCGTCGACCTGAGGCGCGGCGAGGAGCGCGAGCGCACGCCGTCGCGGCGGCACGAGGGCTTCGCCGCCCAGGTGATCGAAAACGACGGCAACGAGGCCGCCTCCGATCCGTTCGTCGAGTTCATCCGGACGTCCGACGCCAGCGAGGGCGCCTTTCGCGGCTACATGCTGGACTATTACCGCAACGCGCCGTTCGACGAACGGCACCTGGATCTGTTCTCCCGCTACTTCCGCGCCCTTGGCGAGGCGGACGGCGCGGTGCTGATCCATTGCACCGCCGGCAAGGACCGCACCGGCCTCCTGGCGGCCCTCACCCATCACGTGGCCGGCGTCCACCGCGACGATATCTTCGAGGACTACCTCTTGACCAACAAGGTCGCCTCGTTCGAGCGCCGCCTGCCGGCGGTGGCCAAGATGATCGTCGAGGTCTCCGGCCACACGCCCACCGAGGCGGCCGCCCGCGTCGCCGTCTCGGTCGAGACCGCCTATCTGGCGACGGCGTTTTCGGTGATCGAGGCGCGGCACGGCTCGCTCGACGCCTATATCGAGCAGGCGCTCGGCGTCGACGCCGGCCTGCGCGGCCAGGTCGAGGAGCGGCTGGTCGGCTAGGCCGCCGCGCGGCATTTCGACGGCCTTAACCTCTGTCCCGCACCGTTGCGGCGATGACCCACGCCGTTCCCAGGCCTCGGAGCGCTCCGCTTCTGGCCGCCCTGCGCGACGCGCCATGGCTGACCCGCGAACGCGCGCTCGCCTATGGCCGCATCCTGCTGGCGATGAGCCTGGGCGCGGAGATCGTCTGGACGGCGCTCTCCCATGGCGGCCTGGACCGAATGGGCAAGCCGCTCGGCACCGATTTCATCAGTTTTTGGACCGCCTCGAAACTGACGCTTGGAGGCCATCCCGCCCGAGTTTACGACATCGCCGTCCATCACGCGGAGCAGACCCGGCTTTTCGGCCGCGACACTGGCTACTCGGCGTTCTTCTACCCACCGATCTACCTGCTGATCTGCCTGCCGCTGGCCATCCTGCCCTATCTCGCATCGCTGGCGGTGTGGCTTGGCGTCACCGGCCTGGCCTATTGGCGCGTGGTCCGCGCATGGCTGGGCGAGCGGTTCGGGGCCTTGGCGATCTTTGCCTTTCCGGCCGTACTGGTGAATGTCGGTCACGGCCAGAACGGCTTTCTGACCACGGCCCTGTTCGGCGCGGCTGCCTGGCAACTGGATCGCCGGCCGATCCTTGCCGGCGTCCTCTTCGGCTGCATGGCCTACAAGCCCCAGCTCGGCCTGGTCATCCCGCTGGCGCTGATGGCGGCCGGGCGCTGGAAGACCATCCTGGCGGCAGCCGTCACGGTCCTTGCACTTGCTGGCCTGTCGGCGGCGCTGTTCGGGATCGACGTCTGGCGCGGTTTCCTGGCGGTCTCGCCGGTCGCCAAGGTCGTGTTGGAGCAGAACCTGGTCGGCTACGCCAAGATGCAGAGCGTCTTCGCGGCGGTGCGCCTGCTGCACGGTGGTCTCTGGCTCGCCTACGCGGTGCAGACCGCTACGGCGCTTGCCGCCTGCCTCGGCCTGATCTATCTACAGCGACGCGCCTTCCGCGGCGACGCCGAGGGCCCGGCCATGGCGATAGCGTCGCTTCTGGCCAGCCCCTTCCTGCTTGACTACGATCTGTTGCTCCTCGCCATCCCCCTGGCCTGGCTCGCACGAGAGGGCGTTCGCACCGGTTTCAAGCCCTGGGAGAAGCTGGTGCTGGCCGCGGCGTTCGTCCTGCCGCTGGTTTCGCGCTCCCTGGCCCTGACCATCGGCCTTCCCCTCGGGCCCTTCGTGATCGGCGCGCTCTTTATCCTGGTGCTGCGCCGGGGCGTGGACGGCGCGAATGTCCGGGGCGCCGGGCGCGTCGCCTTTTCAGGCTGACAAGGCTTCGAAACCCTCTAGGCTCACGGTCTTCGGATCGCGGCGTCAACGACGGTCCTCAAAAAGGGGAGCGTCGCGGTGAGCGAACTGATCAACAAGGCCGACCCGCGGCCGGCGGCGGACGCCGGTCCGCGCTCGACCAGGCTGTCGCTGGGCGGCGCCTCCTGGTCGATCTTCGAGGGCGGCCGCGACCCCTATGTGATCCTGATCACCATCTACATCTTCATGCCCTATTTCGCCTCGGTGGTGGTCGGCGATCCCGTGCGAGGACAAGAGGCGGTGGCCGCCTACGGCCAGTATTCCGGCTGGATCGTCATGGCCACGGCGCCCTTCCTGGGGGCGGCGATCGATCGGCTGGGCCGGCGCAAGGGCTGGCTCGGCCTCGCCGTCGGGCTGATGGTTCCGCTGATCTGGTCGCTATGGTTCACCACCCCCGACCACAAGGGCCTTTCGGTCGGCGCGGTGATCGCCATCGCCACGGCGATCGCGGTGCTGTTCTCCTATTCCGAGGTGCTGCACAATTCGATGCTGGTGCGCGCCGCCGGCATGGGCGCGGCGCACAAGGCCTCGTCCCTGGCCCTGGCGCTCGGCAACAGCTTCGCGCTGGCGGCGCTGACCTTCGTCGCCTGGGCCTTCGCCCTGCCGGGCCATGTGGGCTGGGCCTGGGTCCCCAAGGCGCCGCTGTTCGGGCTCAACCCGGCCATGCACGAGACCGACCGCATCGTCGCGCCGATCTCGGCGGTCTTCCTGGCCCTCGGCTCGATCCCGCTCTTCCTGTTCACGCCGGACGCCGCGCGCACCAAGACCTCGGTGATCACGGCGCTGTCGACCGGGGTGAAGGACGTGATCGCCATGGTCGCGGCCATGCGCAACTATCGCGACGCGGCCATCTATCTGGTTTCGCGCATGTTCTATGTCGACGGCATGACCGCGGTCTTGCTGTTCACCGGGGTCTACGCCACCGGCGTCATGCGCTGGCATGCGCTGGAGCTGTTGTTCTACGGCATCATCCTGACCGTGCTGGCGGTGTGCGGCGGCTTCGTCGGCGGCCTGCTCGACGCGTGGCTGGGGCCGAAGCGGGCGGTGCAGATCGAGATCGGCATGTCGCTGCTCGGCATCCTGGCCATGCTGGGCATGGCGCCGGATCGGATCCTTTACCTGTGGCGCTGGGATCCGGCCCTCCACGCCGCCCTGTGGGGCGGCCCGTTCTTTCGAT
>DASQSO010000196.1:0-5147 GCA_035642335.1 Caulobacteraceae bacterium | reverse complement strand
GCGATGCGCAGCATCTTGGGCGCCTGCAGAAGCGCGGGCAGCGCGCCGATGCGCCGGATCGCCTCAACAAGCGCCGATTCCGGCGTTGCGTGGGTGGTTAGCACGATCGGAACGCCGCCCGCATCATGAACCGGCTTCTGCAGGAAGCTGTCGATGGAAACGCCCGCTTCCGCCAGGGTTTCGGTCACCGAGGCGATCACCCCCGGCTCATCCCGGACCATCAGCCGCACATAGGCCTTGCCGACCGCGTGGACGGCGTCGAGGGCGGCGAAGGGCGTCAGGGTGGTCGCCGGGGCCTGGAACACCGGCCGGCGCGCGCCGGTCATGATGTCGGCGATGTCGGCGGCTACCGCCGCGGCGGTCGGTCCAGCCCCGGCGCCGGGGCCCTGGATGAAGATGCGGCCGATGCGGCGGCCTTCGATGAAGAGGGCGTTCAAGGGCCCCTTGGTCTCGGCCAGCGGATGGCCGATGGGGGCCAGGGCCGGATGCACGCTGACCGTGACGCCAGCCTCGGTGCGCGTCGCCTGGGCGACCAGACGGACGCGATAGCCGAGGTCGCGGGCGAGGTTGATGTCCAAGAGCTCGACCTGATCGATCCCCTCGATCTGGGCGGCGGCGAAGTTGGGGGCGCAGCCGAAGGCCAGCGCCGCCAGGATGGTGATCTTGTGCGCGGCGTCGAAACCGCCGACGTCGGTGGTCGGATCGAATTCCGCGTAGCCAAGATTCTGGGCCTCGCCCAGCACGGCGGCGAAGGAGCGGCCGGTCTCCTCCATCTCGGTCAGGATGTAGTTGCAGGTGCCGTTCAATATGCCGGCGACGGCCTTGACCTCGTCGCCGACCATGGCCTCGCGCAGCATCTTCACCGCCGGCGTGCCGCCCATCACCGCCGCCTCGAACAGCAGCGGCGCGCCGTGGGCCTCGGCCAGGACGGCCAGTTCCGCGCCATGCACGGCGATCAGCGCCTTGTTGGCGGTGACCACCGGCTTGCTCAGCCTGAGCGCCGCCTCGACCGCGTCCTTTGCCGGACCTTCAGCGCCGCCGATCAGCTCGACGAAGACGTCGTTGTCCGGCGACGACGCCAGGGCGACCGGGTCGTCGTACCATGGCAGGTTGGAGATATCGGCCGAGCGGGTCCGGGCGCGCGAGCGGGCGCAGACACCGGTGATGGCGACAACCGCCCCCGCCGGCGCGAAGTCCGGCCGTTCGGAGAGGAAGTTCAAAAGGCCGCCGCCGACCGTCCCCAGGCCGGCGATGCCGATGCGCAGAACGTCTTTCGTCATGCCTGGCGCGCCTCGGCAGGGGTGGCGTCGCGGGTGCGGCTCAGCGCCTGGCCGGACTGGGCCAGGAACTTCTTCACATTGCGCGCCGCCTGGCGGATGCGGTGCTCGTTCTCGACCAGGCCGATGCGTACATAGCCCTCGCCGTGTTCGCCAAAACCGACGCCGGGCGCGACGGCGACGCCCGCCTCCTCGATCAGGAGCTTGGAGAACAGCATCGAGCCCGCCTCGCGGAAGGCGTCCGGCAGGGGCGCCCAGGCGAACATGGAGGCCGGCGGCGAGGGGATGTCCCACCCCGCGCGCGCCATGGAATCCACCAGCACGTCGCGCCGGCGCTTATAGGTGGCGCGGATCTCATCGACACAGTCCTGCGGGCCGTTCAGGGCCGCGGCGGCGGCGACCTGGATCGGGGTGAAGGCGCCGTAGTCCAGGTAGGACTTCACCCTGGCCAGAGCCGCGCACATGCGCGCATTGCCGACCACCATGCCGACGCGCCAGCCGGCCATGGCGTAGGTCTTGGACAGCGAATTGACCTCGACGGCGATGTCGCGGGCGCCCTCCACCTGCAGGATCGACGGCGGTGGGTTGTTGTCGAAATAGATCTCCGAATAGGCGATGTCCGACAGGATCAGCATGTCGTGCTTCTTCGCCAGCGCCACCGCCTCCTTGTAGAAGTCCAGGTCGACCCACTGGGCCGTCGGATTGGACGGATAGGAGACGATCATCACGCTTGGCGGCGGCGAGGAGTTGCTCACCGCCCGGCTGATCCCCGCCAGATAGCCCTCGGGGCTCAGCGCCGGCACGTGGCGGATGACCCCCTCGGCCATGATGAAGCCATAGGCGTGGATCGGATAGGCCGGGTTGGGGCAGATGATGACGTCGCCGGGCGCGGTCAGGGCCTGGGCCAGGTTGGCGAAGCCCTCCTTGGAGCCCAGGGTGGCGACCACCTCGGTCTCGGGATTGAGCTTCACGCCGAAGCGGCGATCGTAATAGCCGGCCATGGCGCGGCGCAAGCCAATGATGCCCTTGGAGACCGAGTAGCGGCCGGATTTCGGGTCGCGGGCGGTCTCGATCAGCTTGTCGACGATATGTTTGGGTGTCGGCATGTCGGGATTGCCCATGCCGAAGTCGATGATGTCGATGCCCTGGGCGCGCAGGCGCGCCTTCAGGCGGTTGACCTCGTCGAAGATGTACGGCGGCAGGCGCCGGATGCGGTGAAAATCGGGGGTCATGGCATGGCCCTCCTTAAGGGGGCCTGGAATCGTGGGGATTTGATGGGAATGAATAGACGCGCAACGGCGTCTGTTCCAGGGCGCAGGACGGTGGCGGTGGCCCCCGCGGGCGCCTAGTTGGCCGGCGGGGGCTTGGTAGCTCGCGCTCGCACGCTGGCGGCATAGGCGTCGCTGGCCGAGGAGGTGTCGCTGGACGGCGCGGCCTCGGCGGCGGGAATTTGCGCGTGCTGGGCGTCGGCGAACGCTTGCGTGTCGTGCAGGCTGTAGGGATAGGCGGCGTTGGCGGCGTCGACTTGGTGCTTTTCGGCCAGGGTCTGGGTGACCGTCGCGCGCCAGGCGCTCACGGGGCGCACGTCCTTGGGGATGGCCGGGATCTGTGAAAACGTCGGATAGGGGCCGGGCGCCTTCTGGGCCGCCTTGACCTGCGCGGCCACCGCCGACTGCTGGTCTATGCCGCCGGGCAGGAAATAGTTGTTCTTGGCCAGGGTGTCGCAGCCGCCCAGGCTCGCGCCCGCGACGAGCAAGAGAATCGCCCTCGCCGGTCCGCCCCACCGTCCGATCGTGTCTTTCTTGCGTTTCGCGTACACTTGAGGGCCCGACGGCTCGTCTTATTTCCGGGCTAGGGTCTTATGCGATGATGGCGCCCAACAAAAGGCCGCCGGTCGGATAGGCTGAGCGAGTAAGGGAGGTTGCGACCATGACCGATACGTCCGCGCGAGCCAGGCCCGCCAAGCCCAAGGCCGCCCCGAAGACGACCGCAAAAGCCGCCGCCAAGGTCGCCAAGCCGAAACCCGAGGCTCCCAAGCGCGCCGAACCCGAAGCCAAACCGGCTGAAGCCGCCTCGCAAGCCGCGGCCCCCCGCGTCACCGCCTTCAGTGCGCTTTCCGCCGCCCAGCGCGAGGCGCTGGAGAGCCTGTCGATCAACCTGGCGCGCGCGGCCCTGACCGCCCAAGGCGCCATAGCCGACGCCGCGCTGCGCAACGCCGACCGACCGGCGGCGCTCAGTCCCGACCCGTTCCACGTCGCGCCGGCTCTGGCCGACGTCATGGGCAAGCTGGCCTCCCAGCCCGACCGCATGATGCGCGCCCAGGCGGACCTGTTCAGCCGCTATATGGATCTCTGGAAATCCACCACCCGGCGCATGACCGGCGGGGCGCCGGAAGCGGTGGTCGAGCCCGGCAAGGGCGACAAGCGCTTCGCCGATCCCGACTGGTCGGAAAACCCGGTCTTCGACGTGATGAAGCAGTCCTACCTGCTGACCTCCAACTGGCTGAACGGCCTGATCGCCGAGGTCGAGGGCGTCGATCCGCTGTCCAGGCGGCGGGTCGAGTTCTTCATGAAGATGCTCACCGACGCCTTTTCGCCGTCCAACTTCCTGGCCTCAAACCCCGCCGCTCTGCGCGAAGTCATCGCCACCAACGGCGAGAGCCTTTTGAAAGGCATGGAGAACTTCGCCGGCGACCTGGAGCGCGGCGGCGGCCAGCTCTCCATCAGCCAGACCGACTTCGCCCCCTTCAAGGTCGGCGAGAATATCGCCACCGCCCCCGGCAAGGTGATTTTCCAAAACGAGCTGATCCAGATTCTGCAGTTCGAACCGACCACCGAGCAGGTGCACGAAATCCCGCTGCTGATCTTCCCGCCCTGGATCAACAAATATTACATCCTCGACCTGCGTCCGGAGAACTCGATGATCCGCTGGCTGACCGCCCAGGGGTTCAGCGTTTTCGTCGCCTCCTGGGTCAATCCCGATCAGCGCCTCGCCGCCAAGACAATGACCGACTACATGGTCGATGGCATCTATGCCGGCACGCAGGCCGTGATGACCCAGTGCAAGGTCACCCACGTCAATGCCGTCGGCTACTGCATCGGCGGCACCCTGCTCTCCTGCGCCCTGGCCCACATGGCGGCCAAGGGGGTCGAGTCGATCGCTTCGGCCACCTTCTTCGCCGCCCAGCAGGACTTCAGCGAGGCGGGCGATCTTTTGCTGTTCACCGACGACGAGTGGATCAACGACGTCGAGAAGAAGATGGACCAGGGCGGCGGGGTGCTGTCGGGCCAGTCCATGGCCGACACCTTCAACGCCTTGCGCGCCAACGATCTGATCTGGTCGTTCTTCGTCAACAACTACCTGATGGGCAAGGAGCCAAAGCCGTTCGACCTGCTCTTCTGGAACGCCGACCAGACACGCATGCCCAAGACGCTGCACCTGTTCTATCTGCGCGAATTCTACCGGGACAACAAGCTGGCCAAGGACGAACTCAGCCTGGGCGGCGAGCGGCTGAACCTCGCCAACGTCAAGATTCCGCTTTATGTGCAGTCGAGCAAGGAGGACCACATCGCCCCCTTTCGCTCGGTCTATCGCGGCGCCCGGCTGTTCGGCGGCAAGACCCGCTTCATGATGGCCGGGTCGGGCCACATCTCCGGGGTGATCAACGCCCCGGCGGCGCACAAGTACCAGCACTGGACCAACGACGCCCTGCCGGAGACGGTCGACGAATGGATCGCCGGCGCCAGCGAACACCCCGGCTCCTGGTGGCCCAACTGGGCCGAATGGCTGGCCGAGCGGTCGGGCCCCATGGTCCCGGCCCGCGATCCGTCGAAAGGGCCGCTGAAGCCGATCGAGGATACGCCGGGAAGC